>JAFLJT010000093.1 GCA_022712855.1 Pseudodesulfovibrio sp.
TCGAACTGGCTCCTGAGGTTTTCGAGGTTGAAATTCAGCCTGAGATCCTCAACTTTGTCGTTCGTGCTCAGCGTGCATCTGCACGTCAGGGTACCCACGCTACTAAGAACCGCGCTTTGAAGCACGGTGGCGGCGCCAAGCCTTGGCGTCAGAAAGGCACTGGCCGCGCACGCGCCGGTTCCAATCGTTCGCCCCTGTGGCGCGGCGGCTCGACCACCTTTGGTCCCCAGCCCCGCGATTACTCCTTCAAGGTTAACAAGAAAGTCCGCAAGCTCGCTTTGCAGATGGCCCTTTCCTCCCGTGTGGCTGAATCCAACCTCACAGTAGTTAAGGACATCGACCTCAAAGAGGTTAAGACCAAAGCATTTGCTGCTATCGCTGAGAACCTCGGCCTGGCCAAGACCCTTATCGTCGCTAAGAACGCTGACGAGAAGCTGGTGCTTTCCGCAAGGAACATGCCCCACATCAAAATCATTGAAGCAGATATGCTGAATGTATATGATGTGCTGAAGTACCCCCAGTTGGTTATGCTCGAGACTGCTGCTCAAGACGTTCAAGAGAGGTTGAAATAATGGATTATTCTAAAGTCCTGCTCAAGCCCGTCATCTCCGAGAAGGCGAACGAGGCCAAAGAGCATTCCAATCACGTCTCTTTCTTCGTCCACCCCGACTCCAATAAAGTCGAGGTCAAGAAGGCCGTTGAGGCAGCATTCGATGTTAAAGTCGAATCAGTGAATATCGTCAGGAAACAAGCCATGCCGCGTAAAAAGTTTGGTCGTATTACAGGCCGTATCTCCGGATACAAGAAAGCCTACGTCAAACTCGCTGCTGGCGATAAGATCGAAATCTTCGAAGGAGTGTAACCATGGCAACCCGTAAGCTGAAGCCTACTTCTCCGGGGCGCCGGTTCCAGACGATCTCTGATTTTGCTGAGATCACACGGACCACTCCCGAGAAGTCGCTGACCAAAGGTCTGAGTAAAAAGGCCGGTCGCAATAACAATGGTCGTATCACCATGCGTCGTCGCGGTGGTGGTCACAAGACCCTGTACCGTATCATTGATTTCAAACGTAACAAGATGGGCATTCCCGCCAAAGTTGCTGAGATCGAGTACGATCCTAACCGTAGCGCCCGCATCGCTCTTCTGCATTACGCAGATGGCGAAAAGCGTTACATCTTGGCTCCTGTCGGCCTGAATCAGGGTGACCAGATTCTCGCAGGCGAGGGTGCAGACATCAAGCCTGGCAACGCTATGAAGCTGCTCCAGGTCCCGACTGGTACCATCGTTCACAACATTGAGCTTCACCCCGGAAAGGGTGGTCAGTTCTGTCGTGCAGCCGGTACCTACGCACAGCTCATCGCTAAAGAAGGCAAATACGCATTGCTGCGTATGCCCTCTGGTGAAGTCCGCAAGGTCCTCTCCCAGTGCTGTGCTACCGTCGGCCAAGTAGGAAATATTCATCACGAGAACATCAAGATTGGTAAAGCTGGCCGTAATCGCTGGCTCGGCCGTCGTCCGAAAGTTCGTGGTGTTGCAATGAACCCCGTCGATCACCCGTTGGGTGGTGGTGAGGGTCGCAGCTCAGGTGGTCGCCATCCGGTTTCCCCTTGGGGTGTCCCGGCAAAAGGCTACAAGACCCGGAACAAGAAGAAAGCTTCTTCCAGGCTTATCGTCAAACGCCGCGGCCAGAAGTAGGAGTATTATAGTATGGCTAGATCTCTCAAAAAGGGCCCGTTCATTGACGGTCACCTTATGAAGAAAATCGAAGTTGCTACCGAGAATTCTGATCGTCGCGTGATCAAAACTTGGTCGCGTCGTTCCACGATCTTCCCCGAAATGGTCGGTATGACCTTCGCAGTCCACAACGGACGCAAGTTCATCCCGGTTTTCGTGACCGAAAATATGGTCGGTCACAAACTCGGTGAATTCTCTCCCACCCGTACTTACTTCGGCCACGCAGCCGATAAAAAGAAGTAGGGGAATATAATGGAAGCTAAAGCAGTAGCAAAATACATTCGTGTATCTCCGCGCAAGACTCGTCTTGTTGCTGACAACATTCGTGGCAAGGGCGTCGAAGACGCTCTGAACATTCTCCGGTTTACTCCGAAGAAAGCTGCCAAGATTCTCAGCAAGGTTCTCTTCTCTGCCATTTCTAATGCAGAGCAGATGCCCGGCGTAGACGTTGACAACTTGATCGTCGACTCGGTCTTGGTCAACGAAGGTCCTACCTGGAAGCGTATCCAGCCGCGTGCCATGGGCCGCGCCTATCGCATCCGGAAGCGTACCAGCCACATTACCATCGTCGTGAAGGAACAATAGTTATGGGACAGAAAGTACATCCTTACGGTTTTCGTCTCGGTTATAACAAGAACTGGATATCCCGCTGGTACGCCACAAAAGATTATCCCGCGTTTGTCCTTCAGGACGATCAGATTCGCAAGTTCGTTAAGAAAAAACTCTTCCAAGCCGGTATTGCTCGCCTCGAAATCGAGCGTGCAGGCGGGAAGGTTCGTTTGATCATCCACACCGCGCGTCCGGGCATTGTCATCGGTCGCAAAGGTGTAGAGATAGAAAAGTTGCGCGGAGAACTGCGTAACATGTTTCAAACTGAATTCACCATTGAGGTCAACGAGATCCGTCGACCGGAGGTTGAAGCTCAGCTCGTAGCTGAGAACATCGCCCAACAGCTCGAACGTCGAATTGCTTTCCGCCGTGCCATGAAGCGTACGGTGGGCCTTGCCAGGAAATTCGGCGCCGAGGGTATTAAAGTCGCGTGTGCTGGCCGTTTGGCTGGCGCTGAGATTGCTCGCGGCGAATGGTACCGTGATGGGCGTGTGCCTTTGCACACACTCCGTGCCGACATCGACTACGGTTTTGCCGAGGCGGCCACCACCTACGGCGTTATCGGAGTCAAGGTCTGGATCTTCAAGGGTGAGATTCTGGACAAAGAGGTAGAACAGTAATGCTTGCTCCAAAACGAGTAAAATTCAGAAAACGGCAGAAAGGCCGTAACAGAGGCAAGGCCCAACGGGGTAACACTGTGTCCTTCGGCGATATTGGCCTGAAGGCATTGGAGCACGGAAAGATTAGTAGCCAGCAGATTGAATCCGCTCGTGTCGCAATCATGCGTCACATCAAGCGCGGAGGTAAAGTCTGGATCCGCATCTTCCCTGATTTCCCCGTCACCTCCAAACCCGCCGAAGTTCGGATGGGTAAGGGTAAAGGTGCTCCCGAAGGTTGGGTAGCACCGGTGAAACCGGGCCGTATTATGTACGAAGTAAAAGGCGTTGACATCGAATTGGCCAAGGAAGCACTGAAACGTGCATCCTACAAGCTGCCGATCAAGACTGCCATTGTTGTGAAGGAGGCATTGTAAAATGATGAATTCCAAGGAACTTCGTGAACTGGATGACGCCAAACTCGCTGAAAAGCTGGTTGAAACTCGGCAGGAACTGTTCGGCAAACGCTTTAAGCATGCCACAGCCCAGCTCGAGAACACAACAGAGTTGACTGGCGCCAAAAAGACTATCGCCCGTATCCTGACTATACAGCGGGAACGACAGGGAGCGTAGAGAAATGGCTGAGTTTAAATACAAAGGCAACAGGCGCGTGCTGACAGGCCAAGTTGTTTCCGACAAGGCAGACAAGACAATTGTCGTCCGTGTTGAAACACTGGTGAAGCACCCCCTGCTGAAGAAGTACATTCGTCGTCGCAAAAAGTTCATGGCCCATGATCCGGCTAATGACTGCGCAATGGGCGATAAAGTGCAAATTGTCGAATCGAGGCCCATGTCCAAGCGTAAGCGTTGGCACCTGGTTCAAATCCTCGAAAAGGCCGTCTAGGGTTAGGAGGAAACATGATACAAGTTGAATCCAGACTCGACGTGGCTGACAATTCCGGAGCCAAACAGGTTCTGTGCATTAAGGTGCTTGGAGGATCCAAGCGCCGTTACGCCAGCGTCGGAGATATTATTGTTGTTTCCATCAAGGAAGCCATGCCTCACTCCAAAGTGAAGAAGGGTTCCGTGATGAGGGCCGTTGTTGTCCGTACTAAGAAGGGAATCAGTCGTCCAGACGGTTCCAACATTAAGTTCGACAGCAACTCCGCCGTGCTGCTTGGTTCAACTGGCGAACCCGTGGGAACCCGAATTTTCGGTCCCGTGGCTCGTGAGTTGCGTGCAGCCGGTTTTATGAAGATCGTTTCCCTCGCCCCCGAGGTCCTTTAAAAGGATATAATGATGAAGACTAAGATTCGCAAAGACGACAAAGTCATGGTCATCGCCGGGAAGGACAAGGGAAAGATCGGCAAGGTGATGAAGATTCTGGTCAAAAAGGACAAAGTCCTGGTTGAACAAGTCAACATGGTCCAGCGTCACACCAAAGCCAATCCCTATGCCCAGCAACCTGGCGGGATTATCGAGAAGGAAGCCCCGATCCATGTATCCAATGTGGCTGTTGTATGCGATGCATGCACCAAGCCCACGCGGGTCGGGTACAAGAAGACTGAAGACGGAAAGAAAGTTCGCTTCTGTAAGAAGTGCAACGAGACTTTCAAATAGGAATCAGTATGACACGTCTCGAAGAAGTATATAGTGAAAAGGTCGTCCCTGAGCTCCTCAAAGAGTTCGGTTACAGTTCCTCCATGGAGATCCCGAAATTAACGAAGATCTCCCTGAACATCGGACTCGGTATTGCTAGCCAAAACAGCAAGCTTATCGAACCCGCCGTTAAGGAACTGACCGCCATCGCAGGCCAGAAAGCCGTTATTACCAAGGCAAAGAAATCCATCGCACAGTTCAAGCTGCGCGAAGGTATGCCAATTGGTACTCGGGTTACTCTGCGCGGCGCGGCAATGTGGGACTTTTATGACAGGCTCGTGAGCTTCGCTCTGCCCCGTGTCCGCGATTTTCGCGGTATCCCTGACCGTGGTTTTGACGGTCGTGGTAACTTCACGTTGGGTATCAAGGAACACACCATATTCCCTGAGCTTGAAATAGATAGAGTTGAGTTAGTGAAGGGTATGAACGTGACTGTGTGCACGTCCGCTAAAACTGACAAAGAGGGCAAGAAATTACTTGACCTCCTTGGCATGCCCTTTAAGAAATAGGAGGACGGAAAGTGGCCAAAACAAGTATTCGCGTTAAGGCACGCCGCAAACCCAAGTTCAAGGTGCGTTCTTACAATCGTTGTCCGATTTGTGGGCGTCCTCGTGCTTTTCTGAGGCGTTACGGCCTTTGCCGTATTTGCTTCCGTAACAAGGCTCTCGCAGGAGAGCTCCCCGGCGTTCGCAAAGCGAGCTGGTAAGGTAAGGAGAGTTAAAATGGCTGTTGTTGATCCTGTAGCCGACATGTTGACCCGCATCCGGAATGCGTATGGCGCCTATCACACCGATGTCGCCATACCCACATCCAAGATGAAAGCATCTATAGCGGGTATTCTGAAGGAAGAAGGTTATATCACCGACTACGCTGTCGAGGACAGGGACATCAGTATTACCCTCAAATATGCTCAAGGCAAACCGCTTGTGACTGGTCTGAAAAAGATCAGCAAGCCCGGCCGCCGCGTATATGTTGGTTCATCTGATATTCCCCGCGTACAGAATGGTATCGGTATTTGCATCGTATCCACCTCTAAGGGGTTGCTCGAAGGCGCTAAGGCCAAAGAGGCCAAGGTCGGCGGCGAGTTACTTGCCGAGATCTGGTAAGGGGTTCCATTATGTCACGTATAGGAAAAAATCCCATCGCAATACCCGCGGGTGTTGAAGTGTCTATTGGAGCTTCTGAGATCGAGATCAAGGGACCTAAGGGTACTTTGAAGACCGCAGTGCATCCCACTGTGGAATATAAGATTGAAGATGGCAATGTTACTGTCTCCCGCATTGATGATTCCCGCCTCGCTCGCGGCCAGCATGGTCTTCGTAGGACCCTGCTCGCTAACTGCGTAGATGGCGTGTCCAAAGGATATTCCAAAGGACTCGAAGTTATTGGTGTAGGTTACAAGGTGTCCGTGCAAGGCAAGAAAATCGTCCTCGTGGTTGGGTATTCCCACCCGGTCGAGTTCGATCTGCCTGCAGGTATCGAAGCTAAGGCGGAAGGCATCAAGCTGACCATCGAAGGTATCGATAAGCAGCTTGTCGGAGAAGTGGCGGCTCAGATTCGCCGCGTACGTCCGCCCGAACCCTACAAGGGTAAAGGCATCAAGTACGCCGAAGAAATTATCCGCCGCAAGGCCGGTAAGTCCGGCGCTAAGTAGAGGTATATGCCATGAGTAAAAGCAAGAATGCACAGAGGCTTCTCCGGAAGCCCCGCATCAGAAAAAAAATATCCGGTACCGAAGCACGCCCCCGTTTGGTCGTCTTCCGCTCCAACCAGCATTTGTATGCTCAGTTGGTGGATGATGTTAACGGTGTGACTCTCGCAGCCTCCAGCACTCAGGTGCTGAGCACAGACGGCGAGACTCTTAAGGCCAACAAGGACTCCGCGACCAAAGTCGGCAAAGATATTGCCGCCAAGGCCCTGGAGAAGAAGATCGACACAGTCGTCTTCGACCGGAGTGGTTACATCTATCACGGCAAGGTCAAAGCTCTTGCCGACGGCGCCCGCGAAGCCGGGCTCAAATTCTAGGTAGCTAGGAAAATACAATGGAACAGAACGATAGTGGATTGATTGAAAAAATCGTCTACCTCAATCGCGTCGCCAAGGTAGTTAAAGGTGGCCGCCGTTTCAGCTTTAGCTGCTTGGTGGTCGTCGGTGACGGTGAAGGTGGAGTCGGCTATGGACTGGGTAAGGCGAACGAAGTTCCCGAAGCCATCCGTAAAGCTAGCGAGCGCGCTAAAAAGAACATGATCCAGGTAGCACTTTTGGACGGCACACTGCCGTACGAAGTTCTGGGTCACTACGGTGCAGGTCGAGTTATGCTCAAGCCTGCCAGCCGTGGTACCGGCATCATCGCTGGTGGTCCTGTGCGTGCGATCATGGAAGCCGTTGGCGTCCAAGACATCCTGACCAAAGCAATTGGAACAAATAACCCGCACAACGTGCTGCGGGCTACCATTGCTGGTCTCGAATCCCTGCGTAGTGCCGAGGAAGTATCCGCTTTGCGCGGTGTCCCCGTTTCCACGCCGAGAAAGTAAAGGAGATCGCTATGTTGAAAGTAAAACAAATCAAAAGCAAGATTGCGTGCAAGCCCGACCAGGTTAAGACCTTGGAAGCACTGGGCCTGCGCCGTATTCGCCATGAGAAGACCCACGAAGACAACAGTGTCATCCGCGGTATGATCTACAAGGTGAGGCATCTGGTGGAGGTTACTGAATCATGAGACTTCATGAACTGTATGCATTCCCGGAAGAGTATAAAAACCGCCGCCGTATAGGCCGTGGCTCCGGCTCCGGCTGGGGTAAAACCGCTAGTCGTGGTCACAATGGACAGAAATCCCGCTCCGGCGGTGGTGTCCGTCCCGGCTTCGAAGGTGGACAGATGCCTCTGGCACGTCGTCTTCCTAAGCGCGGTTTCAAGAATCCCTTCCGTGTTGAGTATGAAGCTGTGAACGTGGGCCGTTTGATTGCCCTGTTCGAAGGCAAAGATGAGATCACCCTCGCAGACATCTATGATCGTGGAGTCGTCAAGAACGGCACCGCTGTCAAGATTCTGGGAACCGGTGATGTCACTAAGGCAGTCACCATTGAGGCTCATCGCTTCAGTGCTTCCGCTGCTGACAAAATTGCCAAGGCTGGCGGTACCGCCAAAGCCATCGAATCTAACTCATAGAGTATCGGAAGGGTTATTGTGTCGATGTCAGGAGTTGAGAATCTTGCCCGAGTGCCTGAGCTGAAAAATAAACTGCTCTGGACGTTCGCACTGCTTATTGTCTACCGGATGGGTATCCATATACCTATTCCCGGAGTCGATAGCGCAGCGCTTGCCGAGTTTTTCGCGCAGGCGCAGAACACTCTCTTCGGTATATTCGATATGTTCTCGGGTGGTGGACTGTCTAACATGTCCATCTTTGCCCTGGGAATTATGCCTTACATCTCGGCATCCATTATTATTCAGCTCCTGACCGTAGTGTCTCCTGAGCTGAAGCGCCTCCAGAAGGAGGAAGGGGATGCCGGACGTAAAAAAATAACCCAGTACACCAGGTACGGAACCGTACTCATCACCATAGTCCAAGGCTTTGCCATTGCGACCGGTCTTGAGAGTGCGGCCAGCCCCACCGGGGCTCCCATGGTGCTTATTCCCGGTATCGGCTTCAAGTTGATGACCATCTTGACGCTGACCGCGGGCACCGTGT
Source organism: Pseudodesulfovibrio sp. (assembly GCA_022712855.1). Taxonomy (GTDB): domain Bacteria; phylum Desulfobacterota; class Desulfovibrionia; order Desulfovibrionales; family Desulfovibrionaceae; genus Pseudodesulfovibrio. The sequence goes on from JAFLJT010000093.1 coordinate 8,290, forward strand.
TCCTGATGTGGTTGGGTGAACAAATGACTGAAAAAGGTATCGGAAACGGTATTTCCCTGATCATCTACGCAGGTATCATTTCGGGCCTTCCGTCCGCAGTGGTTAATACCGTGCAGTTGATGACCGTGGGTGAAATCAGCCTGTTCGTGCTGCTGTTCATTGGACTCTTTATGATCGCCACTTTGGGGTTCATTGTGTTCATGGAACGCGGCCAGCGCAGGATTCCGATCCACTATGCGAAGCGTCAGCAGGGACGTCGCATGTTCGGTGGGCAGACAACACATCTGCCGCTCAAGATTAACACCGCTGGTGTTATTCCACCGATCTTCGCGTCTTCCATCCTGATGTTTCCGGCCACCGTTGCTCAGTTCTCTGATGTACAGTGGTTGAAAGATATGTCGGCCTATATGAGCCCTGATTCCATTATTTATAATTTAGTATTTATTGGAATCATCATATTCTTCTGTTACTTCTACACGGCGATCATGTTTGATCCCAAGGGAATCTCAGAGAATATCCAGAAGCAGGGTGGCTTCATCCCGGGCATCCGTCCGGGCGTCCGCACTCGTGAATACATTGATCGCGTGCTGGCCCGAATCACTCTGTGGGGCGCATTCTACGTCGCAGCTGTCTGTGTCGTTCCAATGTTCCTGATCTCGAACTTCGGCGTTCCGTTCTACTTCGGTGGTACTTCGCTCCTGATCGTTGTCGGTGTTGCAATGGACTTCATGGGCCAGATCGAATCTTATCTGATTTCGCGTCAGTACGAAGGTTTGATGGGCAAAGCTGGAAAAGGTCGGTAGCCTTGAAGAAATTCAGGGGTGTCTTCCTCAAGAATGATAATGAGATTGGCCTCATGCGTGAGGCCAATCGTATTGTTTCCCGAATCCTTGATGAGCTCGGGGAGAACGTCAAACCTGGCGTTCCTACCATGGCTTTCGAGGAAATATGTCGAGCACGGTGCGATGAATATGGTGTCCGCCCGGCATTCTTGGGGTATCAGGGTTTCCCTTTTGCCCTTTGTTGTTCTATAAATGAAGAAATCGTACACGGCTTTCCTTCCAAGGATCGTATCCTTGATGAAGGTGACATCGTCAGTTTTGACATGGGCGTCGTTTATGAGGGTTTTTTTGGTGACTCCGCACGCACTTTTGGTGTAGGGACTGTTTCCAGCGAAACTCAAAAGCTCATGGATGTAACCCGTGAGTCGCTTCTAATTGGTATCGAGCAGGCCGTCCCTGGTAACAACCTCTATGACATTTCCGCGGCAATCCAGTCATATGTTGAAGGGTTCGACTTCGGTATAGTTCGTCGTTTTGTAGGACATGGGATCGGTTCTCACCTTCATGAGAAGCCAGAGATCCCCAATTTCGTTCCCAAGGGCATGACCGGTGTCCCTCTTAAAGCCGGTATGGTGCTTGCCATTGAGCCGATGGTCACGCTTGGGAGTCATGAAGTTGAAGTTCTCGAGGACAAATGGACTGCTGTTACAAAGGACAGGACACTGTCTGCTCATTTTGAGCACAGCATCGCCATTACCTCCGACGGGCCGATGATATTGAGCAGGTCAGACTAGCTCCCCGGAAATGGGGCTTGAAATAAGTCTTGCTCTTTGTCGATATTCGCTGTAGAAAATGCAGCTTCGTTTATAAGGCCACCCCCGATTTGGGGGGTATGGGCGTTTATTGTTTATTAAGACAAGTTGGAGTTGGTCATGAAAGTCAGACCTTCTGTTAAGAAAATGTGTTCTAAGTGCAAAATCATCAGGCGCAGCGGCGTGTTACGGGTTATTTGTGAGAATCCCCGTCACAAGCAGCGTCAAGGATAAAGGGTAAATATCAATGGCACGTATAGCTGGTGTAGATCTGCCGAGGAACAAGCGTATCGATATTGCGCTGACCTACATTTACGGCATCGGCCGGACCATGGCCCTGCAAATTCTCGATACCACGAAAATCGACGTCAACACCAACAGTGATAACCTCACTGCTGATGACGTTAGCGAAATTCGTAACGAGATTGAAAACAACTACAAAGTTGAAGGTGATCTCCGTCGTGAAATCACTGGAAACATCAAACGTTTGATGGACATCGGCAGCTACCGCGGCCTCCGTCATCGTCGCGGTCTTCCCGTTCGCGGGCAGAAATCCAAGACCAACGCACGTACCCGTAAGGGTCCCCGTCGTTCCGTCATGGGCCGTAAGAAGAAATAAGTATGCATGAGATGTCATTACGACATCAGTGCGTTGTATAAGACTTTTATTCAACGGAGATTAAGGCTATGGCTAAACCCCGTAGAGCTGGGAAGAAAAAAGAGAAGAAGAATGTCCCTGTTGGCATCGCCCACGTCAAAGCCACGTTCAATAATACGATCGTGACTTTCACCGACGTCAAAGGCAATGTCATCAGCTGGGCTTCTGCTGGTGCTCACTTTAAGGGCTCCCGCAAGTCCACTCCTTTTGCGGCACAGATGGCTGCCGAATCCGCTGCCAAACGCGCACAGGATTCCGGTATGCGTACCGTTGGTATTTACGTCAAGGGCCCCGGCTCTGGTCGTGAAGCCGCCATGCGCGCCATCAACAACGCTGGCTTCAAGGTTTCCTTTATTAGGGATATCACACCGATTCCCCATAATGGTTGCCGTCCGCCGAAACGCCGCAGGGTCTAATTAAGGAGAATCATCGTGGCAAGATATACTAAAGCTAAATGTAAGCTGTGTCGCCGTGAAGGGGAGAAACTCTTCCTGAAAGGCGATCGCTGCTACACAGATAAGTGCGCTTACGAAAAGCGTCCGTACCCCCCGGGACACTCCGGCCGCATGCGTCACAAGCACAGTGACTATGCTATCCAGCTTCGTGAGAAGCAGAAAGTTCGCCGCATGTACGGCGTTCTGGAAGGCCAGTTCCGCGCATACTACAAACGTGCAGCCGGCATGAAAGGTGTTGCAGGTCACAACCTGTTGATGCTCCTCGAACGCCGACTCGACAACGTCATATTCCGTCTCGGTTTTGCGAACTCCCGCGACCAGGCTCGTCAGCTTGTTCGTCACGGCATCTTCGTCATGAATGGCCGCCGCGTGAACATCCCGTCCATGCATGTGAAGCCTGAAGACGTTATCGAAGTCCGTGAGGAAGCCCGCAAGATCCCCGTGATCAACGAAGCCCAGGAAGTAATCGCTCGTCGCGGTTGCCCCGAATGGCTTGAGTCTGACGGTGCTAACTTCAAGGGCACGGTTAAGGCCATGCCGAACCGGGACGACATTCAGTTCCCGATCAACGAGCAGCTGATTGTTGAATTGTACTCCAAGTAAATAGGGGACTTCATGCTTATTGAGAACGGCGATAAACTCATCAACACCCGTAACTGGAATGAACTGGTAAAACCCGAAAAACTTGCCCGTGACCCCAAGTCTGGCGAGAATTACGGTAAGTTCATTTGTGAACCACTTGAGCGTGGCTACGCTACCACTATTGGTAATGCCATGCGTCGAGTCCTGTTATCTTCTATGCAGGGTTGTGCCATTGTTGCCGCCTCTGTAGAAGGTATACAGCACGAGTTTACTACGTTGCCCGGTGTTCTGGAAGACATGACCGAAGTGGTGCTGAACTTGAAACAAGTTCGCGTCGCTATGACCACTGATGAGCCTCAGCGCTTGGTCCTTGAGGCCAACAAAAAAGGCCAGGTCACAGCCGGTATGATCAAGGAGAACCAGAACGTAACAGTTCTGAACTCCGACCAGCTCATCGCTACGCTGACTGAGAATCGCTCCCTGAAGATGGAACTTGAAGTGCGTATGGGTAAGGGCTATGTCCCTGCCGACGACCACGAAGGCCTCGATAGCGAGACCGGTTCCGTTATTCTGGATGCGAGTTATTCTCCGGTCACGAAAGTTGCGTACTCCGTTGAGCAGGCTCGCGTCGGCCAGATGACAAACTACGACAAGCTCATCCTTGAAGTGTGGACCGATGGTTCCATCACTCCTGAGGATGCCTGTGCATACAGCGCCAAAATCCTGAAAGAACAACTCTCCGTGTTCATCAACTTTGATGAACTCTCCTCTGAAACTGCAGAGGAAGAGGATGATGTCATTGATCTGAACCCGAACCTTTTCAAGTCCATTGATGAACTCGAACTTTCCGTTCGCGCCACCAATTGCTTGAAGGCTGCCAATATTCAGCTTGTAGGTGAGCTGGTGCAACGCACCGAGCAAGCCATGCTGAAGACCAAGAACTTCGGTCGTAAATCTCTTGATGAGATCCGCCGAGTTCTGGATGGTATGACGCTCAAGTTCGGCATGACTGTTGAGGATTTTGACAAGAAATACCAGGAATGGTTGAAGAGGAAAGAGAAAAATGAGGCATAGAAAATCCGGTCGTAAACTGAATCGGACCAATACTCACCGCCTTGCTATGTTCAAAAACATGGCTCGCGCGCTTCTGACCTACGAACAAATCCGTACTACCGAAGCAAAGGCTAAAGAACTTCGTCGCGTTGTCGAGAAGCTCATCACCCTTGCTCTGCGTAACGACCTGCACACCCGCCGCCAGGCCTATAAGGTTCTGGGCAGCCACCAGATGGTGCAGCGTCTTTTCGACGTAATCGGTCCCCGCTTTGAGGGCGGTACTGGCGGATATACCCGTATCATCAAACTCGCTCTGCCCCGTAAGGGCGATTGCGCCCCCATGGTCATCATTGAGCTGACCAAGAAGGCTGCAGACGAGGCTCCTGCTGAAGCTCCCAAGGCTGAAGTGAAGGAAGAAAAGAAGGCTCCGGCCAAAAAAGCAGCTCCTAAAAAAGCTGCTGCAAAAAAAGCGGA
>JAFLJT010000241.1 GCA_022712855.1 Pseudodesulfovibrio sp.
TTTTCGCGGTTTTGACATTTTTTGCGCGGAGAGATAGTGACTGTTAATGGAGAAAAAGTAGATGTGTGCGGGGGCAAATCGCATTTCGTCTATTTAGGGGATTAATCACACTGAACTGAGGGAGTATGTAATGAAACGTCTGCTCATGCTGAGCTTGATGGCGTGCATCGTCCTTATGGCAGCGACCGCGTTTGCTGCAGGACCGCACGACATGGAATGTATGGAGTGCCACAGCACTCACTATGCCAAAGGTGACTACGCCATTGGTGTGAAACCGCTTTTTATGGATAACCCGGCCCGTACCAAAACTGGACCGAAGGTCGAAGATATCGACGCCCTGTGCCTCGGTTGTCATAACGAAGAAGAAGGCATCCTGCCGGTGAGCATGCACACCACGCATCCGTCCGGAATCACGCCCGTCTACACAAAAGTTCCTCGTCAACTCTTGAAAAACGGCATCTTCTCCTGCGTCAGCTGTCACAACCCGCACCCGTCCAATGCCAACTACAAATATTTGGTCATGAACACGGAAGACGGTGGCAACATGGGCGCATTCTGCGCAAAATGCCACCCCAACCAGTCTGACCCCGAATCGGTCGCAGCCGCCGCAACACTGCAAATCAACGCAGACGGCACCGGCGCACCCATCGTCAAGGTCAAACCCGCCGCCGAATAAGCTCCAAACAATTACAACAAAAAGGGCACGATCAACAGATCGCGCCCTTTTTTATTGGAAGATGCCTCCGTGCCACTTAAGCCGCTTCGCGTCTCCCTGCTCTTGCGAGCAGGAGCACTTCGTGCAGCGTTGCATTCCCTTCGGTCACGGCCCTCTACCCCCCCCATCTCTCCCTCCTAAACCTTTTTGTCTGCGCATTCGCGCGTTCGGTGGGTAGCGGGAAGTTATGCTGCTTATCCTTTTGCCTTTGTTTGAGGTGAAACCGTAATTAAGAATCTCGGTTTTCTTCCCCCAAAAACACCCACGGTTTGATCCGAAAAAAGCGGCGTGCACCGTCCCGCTAAGAAGGACAAAGTACAAACCGCTTTTTTCGGCTCAAACCGTTAACCGGCACGGCAGGGACAAAGCCTCTGCGTCCCTGCACCCTTGCCCGAAGGGCAGACAAAAAGTTTAGGAGATTCTTAAGAACCCTTTTCTCAAAGGGTTCTTAAGTCCCGCTGAAGGCGGCCGTCGGCTGACAGCCCCACGCAGTGGCCCCCGGAGGGTCTTACTTCTCAACACCCTTGATAACCACCAAAGTCACGTCATCTTCCTGCACGGCTGTATCACTGAATACGAGAACGCTTTCGACTACGGCTTCGAGTATTTCCTCGGCGGACTTGTCGGCGTTGTCTCGGATGACGGCTTGCAATCGGGCGGAACCGTACATTTCGCCTGTTGGGTTGTGTGCTTCCCAGACGCCGTCGGTGGCGATGAGGAGGATTTGGTCGGGCGTTGGTAGATCCATGAAATGTTCGTGGAACTGCCATGTTTCTTCGACACCGAGCGGGATGTCTTCGCCCTTGAGTTCGTGGAAAGAGTCGGTGGCCTTGTTGAATATGACGGGCGGTTGATGGCCTGCGTTGATCCAGATGGCTGTGTTGCTGACGTGATCGAGCACCATGTAGAAGAGCGTTATGAATCGGCCTGTTTCGTTGATGTCGCGGGAGAGATGCTTGTTGGCGGCACCGAGATTTTGGGATGGTGCACCGGAGGAGGAAACGCTTTGGCGGATGAGTGCGCGTCCGGCGGCCATGAGGAGCGCTGCGCCGATGCCGTGGCCGGATACGTCGCCGACGACGACGCCAGTGAGTTCGCAGTTGGGCTGATCACAGTCGATGAAATCGTAGAAATCACCGCCTGTTTCGTCGGAGAAGTTGGCGGTTCCGGCGAGTTCGAGTCCGGGGATGATAGGTGGCTCGTCGGGCAGGAAATTTTGTTGTATTTCCTTGGCGATGCGGAGTCCATCGCGCATACGGACACCTTCTCGTAAGGAGGCGATCATGGTGTTGGTATGGCCTGCGATGATGCCCATTTCGTCGTTGGTAGCGACGGGGACTTGTTGGGAAAGGTCGCCTCGGCTGACGCTTTCGAGCACGACGGTTTCGTTGTCAAAGAGGATACGCAGGTTTCGGGCGTAGGAGAAAACGAGGTTGATGACCATGAATAGCAGGAAGCCCATGACGAAAATGATTTCGAGCAATACGGACCGGCCAAGGGTGTCGATGGATGCGATATCTAGGTCCTGCTCGGCCAGCCACGCTATATCGCGGATGAGGACGAGCATGATGATGGCGGTTATGAGCAGCAGGATGAGCGTTGCTATGAATGAAAACTTGCGGGTCATCGGGCTGAGTTCGCGGGGCGTTTCAAAGGAGGTCGTGCCGGACAGGGCGGACTGGATGATGAGCCGTTCGCGGGCGAGGGCCAGGTCGAGGGCGGCGAAGAGTCCCACGGTGAAGATGCCGAGCACGAGCTTCATACCGCTTTCGAAGAGCGGGAAGTGATAGACGACCTGAAGGATGAGCGCCATGATCATGGCCGCGCCAAAGAAGAGACCAAGCTCTACGCGGAATTGCATGAGCGATTGCTTGAGGGGCGGGGTATTGTCCACAAAGTGAGCTTCTACCTTGCCGCGTATGGCAAAAGCCACGGCCAAGGGGCCGAGGATGATGACGCCAAGCTCCCAGACCGGGAGCAGAACCATCATCGGTCAGACTTGGCCGCCGTATACCGCGCCGCCGAAGACGGCGATCAGGTAATAGGTCAATGCGCGTATGGAAGAAGCGCCCATTCTCATATAAGTCTCCACTTTATTGTCTATCTCTTTGCCAACTGGCTCAATCTCGTTTAAATATATTGCACCATACAAAATATGAACAGGGATTTTTCAAAAAAAGGTAGTCTTTCCGAGATGAAAAAAATTATCATACTCACTCTGGTCACGTTGCTGTTCTCAGCTTCCGCCGCACTGGCAGGCAAAGGCTTTCCACTTACTCTGGCCGGGGTAACCCTTGGCGAAGATGTAAAGAAATTCACGGCCTATTGCGATATGCAACACGCCAGCCCCATGCCGGATGCGCCGTTTTTGAATGAAGCGCATATTAAGCCCGACTATGTTGCCGGGATCCGCGGCGGGAGTCTGACCTATGCCAATTGCAGCGAGATTGGCAAGGTTGTGCGTATCAAGCTCAAGTTTCATGATCGCAGCCAAAAATTGTTCCACAAACTGCTGGACAAGTATACGGATGCCTATGGCAAGGCGGACAGCTATCAGGGCGATGCTTTCCGGAATGTCATTGCCTGGCAATGGAATTTTAACGAGGGCGATGAGAAAGTGACACTCATGCTCATGTGGAGTCGCGAAAAAGAGCTGCGCCCCGGCGTGTCCATCAAGATGACGCTCGCCTCTATGCTCGATAAGGAATACGAGTGCTTTAAAGAGAAGTTCGAGAAGCTTGAAGCAAGCAAGGGCGGCCCGACCAAGGTCAAAGAACTCGGCGATTTCGTCCCTCAATAGCTGACTGTTGAAAATGATCCGATTGCGTCGTTGCTTCGAGAAAGCCAGACCCTCGCGTATGAAGAATACGCATCGGTCCTGGCTTTCTCTTGCGCCTAGCACTCGAACCATTTTGAACAGTCAGGGAGATTTTGTTATGTATGGAATGTGGAATAATGGTTGAATACATCTGGAATGGCGTTGGCTTGACCACGCCTGATGCATGGGAACCGTCCGCACTAGAGCGCGACGGTTTTCTGCTGGAAGATCAAGGCCAGCCCGTGTGCGAACTGAAATGGAGCACAGTGCAGGGCTCATTCAATTTCAAAAAGCACATTAAGCGGCTGGTCAAGGAACACAAGGGTGTGGACATGCAGGGTGTTTCCGAAGCGGAGACGCCTAATGTCTGGGCCAAGGCTGTGGCGCGGCTTTCCGAATCCGGTATCATTTTGCATAGTTTTGTCTGGAAAACGCAGGTCCACCGAGGGCTTGGCGCGGTGATGCATAACCCTGCCACCGGGCTGGCTGCACTCGTTCAATTCTTTATTACCAGTCCCGCAGATGAAGTGGTGGCGGCTGAAACACTCTCTACTCTCCGCGATTACTCTGGCGGCAAGAGCGTCCCATGGGCCATGTTCGGCCTCTCGGGTCGTCTCCCTGCTGCGTTTAAACTCGAAACTTTTTCATTCAGGCCCGGCCATTACACGATAAAATTCTGGCGAGCCAAATCGGCCAAGCAGGCAGGCAAACTTCCGGCAGGCAAGGGGCCTGGTACGTCGCTGGTGTTCCAGCGATTCGCTCCGGCCAGTGTGTTGCTCAAGGGGACGGAGCTTGACCAATGGCTCCGGGATATGCTTGATCCTACGCCGCATGAATCCGTGCCCATGGAGTCCAGTGAAGCCGGCGTTGCTTGGGCGGGTATCGCCACGAAGTCGATGCTGCGTTCGCTTTTGCGGCGAGAGGTTCACGTTAAAGGGCAGGCGTGGAGAACCGATACGGGAAATGCCATCCTGGTTGTCACCGCCACCGGGAATATTCCGGTCACAGGCGAGGCTTTTAACGACATGTGTGAGTCCTATGAGTTTGTTTAAAAAACGTGTGCCACTGCCGACCATCCCTCGTTCCGAGGCCCTGAATATGGTCCCGGTGCGCAACACTAAAGTTGTGGAAAGTGTTGATGATGACGATCTGATTCAATTGGCGTACCCGCTGGCAATCAAACCATGGTTCGGTAGTTTGGCCGAAAAGGTCGGCTTGTGGGACAAGCGGCCCATGATCAAACATCTTGAACTCGACGAAATGGGCACTTTCGTCTGGCGGGCCATCAACGGGGAAAATTCCGTGCGTCAGATCGCAGCGATCTTTGTGGCGCACTATGAAGTCCAGCCGAGAGAAGCAGAGCTGAGCGTGACCGCTTTTATAAAGACCATCGGGCAGCGCGGGATGATCGGATTGAAGTGATCCGGGCGTGCCTTTTCTTGCCCTGATTCATAACTGCATAAAATAGCGCACAAAAGCGGGGCGGTTTACTTTCCGTTGCTGACCGGGCTATATTTCCGCCATTCTTGGCGAGGTTTTCCCACTTGGCGGTGGACCAATGCATACCTTGATTCGGGGGAGGAAACGTGAAGCAAATAGCTGACTGCACGGTACTCATTGTCGAAGATGAGAAAATGAACCGTGACCTTTTATCCAAAACACTTGCGCCACTGTGCAAAACGGTCGCGGTAGACAACGGGCTGGCCGCTCTGGAATCTCTGACGGACACTATTCCAGACCTCATTCTGCTCGATATCATGCTGCCGGGAATGGACGGTTTATCTGTCTGTCGTGAACTCAAGGTAATACCTGCTACCAAGGATATTCCGGTCATTTTCATTTCTGGACTGGGCGATAACGACGATGAAACTCTGGGCTTTGAACTGGGTGCAGTGGACTATATTATCAAGCCGTTCTGGCCCGCTTTGGTCGTTGCCCGGGTCGAAAATCAACTGAAGTTCCGGCTTTCTCAACACAAGCTTGAGCTTGCCCGGCAAGAGCTGCAAGGGTTGTATGACGAGACATTGCTGCGCAGCGTTCATGTTATCGCAGACCTTCTCTCACTGACGAATCAGACCGCCTTTGGCCAGACGCCGAATGTGCGAAGACTGGCCAAGGCCATTGCCAAGGATATGGGCCGCCCCAATCCGTGGAAACATGATCTGGCCGCTCAGTTTGTCAATCTTGGGTGCGTCTCCATGCCGCAGGATTCCCTGCACAATATTTTTTCTCAAAAGGGTGATGTCCCTGAAGATGATCGCCAGATATTCGATGAATGTCCGGCTCTCTCGGCCAAACTGATCAGGAAAATTCCTCGTTTGGAAGACGTGGCAACCATCATTGAAGGGCATCGCAATCCCTATGATCCTGACTCCGGCGAACCAATGATGATTGCTCGTCAGATTCTCCGGGCATCCATCGATTTTAATACGTTGCAATTCAAAGGGATGACGTCGGAAGAGGCGTTGTCTGTGCTCAAGGGGAGCGTTGCGCCGTATCATCCCGATGTCGTCGCCAGTCTGGAAAAGGTGCTCAAGATTGAAGGTGAGCATGTTGGCTTGTTTGAACTTCCACCGGACAGGATCACCCCGGGTATGATTCTCGATCAGGATGTCTATTCCGTTGCCGGGGTTCTTCTCGCCGCTAAAGGTATGGAAGTGGACGAGGCGGTCATGAAAATTCTGGCCCGTCTCACCCGCAAGGGGAGTGATCCGCTCATTCGTGTGAGGGCGCCCAAGGACTAAACCGTCCAATATTTTCTGTCACACAATTGTAACTCCCAAGTCATTCAGTCGTCACTCTGTCGCGTTAGACATGCTGCACCTACTTCGAAAGAGGTGGAGTCTTTTATCTTTCCATCAGGAGACACTACGGCATGACACACGCTATTAAAGCGGCTTCCAAAAACCTCGATTTCTTCTACGGAGATTTCCAGGCGCTGGAAGACATCAGCATAGAATTTGAGCGCAACCGCGTCACTGCCCTTATCGGGCCGTCCGGCTGCGGAAAATCAACGTATCTACGGTGTATCAACCGCATGAACGACCTCATCGACGGCACCCGAGTGCAAGGCGATATGTTCCTCGATGGCGAAGACATATACGCACCGGGCGTGGACGTGGTTTCCCTGCGTCGACGCATCGGCATGGTCTTCCAAAAGCCGAACCCGTTCCCCAAAACAATTTTCGAGAACGTGGCCTACGGGTTGCGCGTCAACGGCATCAAGGACAAACAACTCATTGAGCAGACCGTGGAGGAAAGCCTCAAGGGTGCCGCTCTGTGGGATGAAGTAAAAGAGCGCATGCATACCTCGGCGCTGGGTCTGTCCGGCGGCCAGCAGCAACGACTCTGCATCGCTCGCGCTTTGGCTATCGAGCCGGAGGTGCTGCTCATGGATGAACCGGCGTCCGCTCTTGATCCCATTGCCACCCAGAAGATCGAAGACCTTATTCACGAGCTGAAAAAGGAATTTACGATCATCATCGTCACCCACTCCATGCAGCAGGCCGCGCGTGTTTCTGACCGCACCGCGTTCTTCTACATGGGTAAACTTATCGAAGTGGGGGACACCAAAACCTTGTTCACCAATCCTGCGAATAAACAAACTGAAGATTATATAACTGGCCGTTTCGGTTAACGTCTGTTGAAAACGGCCCGATTGCTGCGTTGCTGCAGCAAATACAAACCCTCGCGTAGGAAGACTACAGCTATGCTCTCGATATCCGTAATCCTCGGGGACTCGTCAACGGCTAGTCGGCCGTCGGCCTTGCATTTTCAGCAGCGCCTTGCACTCGAACCAGTTTGAACAGACTAAAAAATGATGGACCTGTGAGGAGAAAGATATATGGAACAACGCGCACATTTTTCAAAGAAGCTCGAAGACCTGAAGGTCATGGTCCTGCGTATGGCAGCCATGTCCGAATCTGCCGTGCATAAGTCGATCAAGGCGTACCTCGAAGGCGACGCTGATCTGGCCGAAGATGTCATTGTCGGTGATGATGTTATTAATGATATGGAAGATGACATCGATAATTTCAGCTTGGAACTGTTGGCGCTCGACCAACCCATGGCCGTTGATCTGCGTACCATCATCGGCGCTCAGCGCATTACAGTGAATCTGGAACGCCTCGGTGACGAAGCCGTGAATCTGGCGCACCGGGCCATGTTCTTGTCTACGCGACCGCCCATGCCGCATAATCCCAAGATGGAAAGTCTTGCGGCAACGGCTACGCTCATGCTGTCGAATTCCCTCAAATCGTACGTGGATGAGGATGTTCCGTTGGCTGGTGACGTCTGCCGCATGGACGACAAGGCCGATGACCTGAATATTGGCATCCTACGCCAGTTGGTCAGCGAGATGGTCACAGAAACCCGTATTGTGGAGCGCGGCGTGCATGCCATCATCGGCGCGCGGCATCTGGAGCGTATCGCTGACCTCGCTACAAATGTGGCCGAGTCGGTGGTCTTCATTGTGGAAGGGACGAGCATGAAGCATAGCTGTAAAGAATAACAGAATCAGACATCTCTCCATGAGGCCGGGGAATTTCTCTCCGGCCTTTTCTTTTTGATGCGTATTACGCGTTGGGGTGGCTCATAAATGGCCGGGGGCTGTTGGGAGAAAAGAGTTTACACCACCCCCGTTTTCCGCTACCTACAGGACTCTTCTATATATAGGAGAGAGGGGATTCGCCCAACCAGCAGAAATTGCTGGATTTCCTTAATTAGGACGTAACGATATCGGATCCGGCCAATGGCCGACCGCGCAACCGGGGGCTCGACTGCCTCGGAACGATCAACCCCTGATGCGCTGGTACCTATATTGTACAAATATACGTAAATACAAATTGCCCGAGGTCCGTTGTGGAGGTAACCCATGGAAAAAACTACTGAATCTGTCGAAGTCCAAGAACAAGAAATGGACATGGAAATGAATTTTGCTGATGCTCTTGATGAGTATCTGAATTCAGATTTCGGCGA
>JAFLJT010000321.1 GCA_022712855.1 Pseudodesulfovibrio sp.
GTGAATGGATCAAGCATTCGACAGACACCACTCGACAGCATTCGAAATCAGTACAAATCCAATCCTACTTTTTCCGTCATCCTTGAAGATGCTAAGGAAGAAGGGAATTTCTTTAATGATTACTTCCAAAAATTCACGATAGTTTTTCCGCCCACCGACACACGCGCTGAAGTTGTGACCAGTACGGTTTTCCAAAAGACCAGCGAAAAAGATTTTGATACCATGCTTCCCTTCCTCGGCATGACCGTCTTTGCCAAAAAAGACGGCAAGGAGACGAGCGAAGCGGGGCCTCCTGGATACGAGAATGTCGGCGACAAACGCTACGGATCATGGAGCAACAACTCGGGCGGTTCTTTTTGGATGTGGTATGTTCAGTACCGCTTTTGGGGGTCCATGTTCGGCGCAAACTCTATTAGCCGGACAGGTTATAACACCTACCGAACTGATCGGGCGAATGGCAAACCATACTACGGTCCCAATAACCAGTATGGAACGAAAGGCTCATATACGAAAAAGAAATACCCGTCCTTTTACGAGAGACACAATTCCAAGAAGCTTGTGAACCGTGCCAGCTTTTCCAAAAAGGTGAACAGTCGAATAGGAAGAAACAGCGTTGCCGTCCGATCCCGTAGCGGCGGAGTAGGGAAATAATTATGAATTTAGATACATTGCTCACAGGGGCTGTTCTTCTCGCCGGATTCTTTGCCATTTTCTACATAGGCAAGAAGGTCAATGACCTGCTCCATAAGGAGTATGACCTGAACAAGGAACTTGTCCACGCCGACAACCCGGCTCTGGCATTGGCATTGGTCGGTTATTACGCTGGCCTGGTCCTGACTATTGGTGGCGCACTTGTTGGCCCGACAGGAGGCATTGTCGCCGACTTGCGGGACTTGTTCATCTATGGCCTGTCCGGTGTCGTGCTCCTGAATATTTCATGGTACCTGTGTGACAAGGTCATACTGCGTAAATTCAAGGTCAGCGATGAGCTTGTCCGCGATCACAATCAGGGAACTGGTGCCGTTGTCGCTGGTACCTGTATTGCCTCCGGGTTTATTCTCTTCGGCTCAATTCAGGGTGAGGGAAATTACCTGAGCATGCTCGTTTTTTGGGCATCGGGTCAGGTGTTACTCATCTTGGCAGCCAAGCTTTACAACGTGATCACGCCCTACGACATCCATGACGAGATCGAGAAAGACAACGTGCCCGCCGGCGTCAGTGCCGCTGGTGCATTGATCGGGATGGGAACCCTCATTGGGTTGGCTGCGGAGAATGATTTTGTCTCCTGGGCCGAAAGTTATCCTTCATATCTCGCGTATGCAGCAATCGGCCTTGCAGTCATCCCGACGGTTCGTCTGCTGACCGACAAACTTTTGCTGCCCGGCGTGAACCTGACCGACGAAATCGTCAACCAGGAAAAACCGAACCTGGGCGCTGCCTATATTGAGGCATTCTCTTACATAGCTGCTGCATTCGCCATTTACTGGTGTGTCTAATCGCCGATCCCTGAGCCTCGTTCTCAAGGTCTCCATATTTGCCACCGGCCTGGCTGGAATCGTGGCAGAGTATGTTCTGTCGACTCTCGCGACATACCTTCTCGGCAATGCGATATTCCAGTGGACTATCGTCATGTCACTCATGCTGTTTGCCATGGGCGTGGGCAGTCGTCTCAGCAAGTTCTTCAATCGCAGACTGTTAGACCTCTTCATCTACGTAGAATTCGCTCTTTCCATCCTTTGCGCTTCGGCCTCCATCGTGTCGTATGGATTGGCGGCCTATACCAGTTATATAAATCTGGTTATCTACGGGCTGGCGATCCTCATTGGTCTGCTCATTGGGTTTGAGATACCGCTAGTAACCCGTATCAACCAAGACTACGAAGAGCTGCGCACCAATATCGCCATGATCATGGAAAAGGACTATTATGGCGCCTTGGTCGGTGGATTACTTTTTGCCTTTGTGGCGCTGCCCTACTTCGGTTTGACCTATACGCCGATAGCTTTAGGCGTCATCAATTTCCTGGTGGCTATCGTCTTTCTTTCGACATTCATCCATCTGTTGGATTCGAAGAAAATCGCACTGGCCGCGTGCGGAGGATGTGCTGTCGTTCTGGTGCTGATCGCAGTGTTTGCAAAGCCGATCATCCTGTTCGGGGAACAGAGCCAGTACAAGGACAAGGTTATCTATTCCGAACAGACGCAGTATCAAAAAATTATCATGACGCAGTGGAAGGAGTACCACTGGCTTTTCATCAACGGGCAGGAGCAGTTCTCAAGCTTTGATGAAGAAAAGTACCATGAACCGCTCGTGCATCCGGCCATGAAGTTGGCGGCAGAGCATACAAACGTCTTGATTTTAGGTGGCGGCGACGGTTTGGCTTTGCGTGAGATTCTTCGCCATGATGGCGTTGAGAAAGTGACCATGGTGGACCTTGATCCGGCCATGACGACCCTTGCCAAGACGCACCCGATACTGAAACGGCTCAATCAGGGTTCTATGATGGATCCCCGGCTCAAACTTGAGCATATGGATGCGGGGAAATTCCTGCGAGAGTGCGACGATTTCTTTTCGGTCATCATCATCGATCTCCCTGACCCGGACACTGTCGATTTGATGCACCTGTACAGCCTCAACTTCTACCGACTCGTGTCTAAAAGGCTCAGAGCGGGAGGCGTTGTTGTGACCCAGGCAACAAGCCCATATTTCTCTCCCTTGGCCTTTCTCTGCATCGACAAAACCATGCGCGAAGCAGGGCTCAACACCCTGCCGTATCACAACCAGGTTCCGACGATGGGAGAGTGGGGGTGGGTTATGGGCATGAAGGCTGAAGTGATGACTCGCCCCGCCATGAAAAAACGCCTGGAAGCCGCTCAATTTGACGGTCTCCAGACGCGGTTTCTCAACGATGAAGCGATGCGTGCCATGCTCCTGTTCGGCAAGGGGATCTTCGATCACCCCGAGGCAGATTCAGTCGAAGTCAATACCAGGCACGAACCAATTCTGATGCGCTATTACGCTGACGGAAAGTGGGCTATGTATTAGCCCCGGGCAATATGTTGCTGAACTGAAAATCTTGGACAGGCCAGCCTGTGGAGGCTTTAAATTCCGTCTCCCCCCATTGCTCAATGGTGAGGTATTGCTGTCCATCAGCATTTTCATAATCCCACGAGATCAGTTCGCGCCCTTGAACATCTGACGATTGCTGGCCGTTTTCAAAGAAGTGCCCACCAGATGATTCCTGCATCGTGTACACAGTGCCACCGTAGTTGACCTGTTTCGGCGGATCGCCATCTTTGAGCAACGCTTCGCGGACACTTTCATCCAATTCCGTGAAATCGATCGCCTTGGACATGCTCAAATCGACGACATCATCCGATTCCAGTTGGAGGTAGAGCGTGCCTTGGGGTGACGTCAGCATCCACTCCAGAGACTCGTCGCCATCCCAATCGTACCGGTGGGCGGCCCTGACTTCCCACGTAGCGAGAAAATAATCCACATAGAAGCCGACACGAAGGTCTGTCAGAGCCAGATCATGGATGGAGTCATTACTCTCATCGTCTTTTTTCTTTTTGAATCTATCGAATATGCCCATTGTATCGTCCTGAATAAAAAGCCCCGCCTGCTCATACAGAACAGGCGGGACAATGTTCGGTTACGTTATTTGGATTCGCCAATCGGAAGAGGTGTAGCACCTGCGCCAATACCCATTTTAGCTTTCAGCGATTCAAGCTGCAATGCACCGGAGGATGAGCCTCCCTGGCCCAAGGCTTTGTCCAGTTCGCTATCGACAGATGTCTCAACGGCAGCCATGTCGCCATAGGCAAGGGCCAGAGCTTCGTCATTCTCCACCTTGGCTTTCATCTTCTCAAGCATGGCGATGGTTCCAGAGGCGTCCACTTTGGCGATCTGCTCATTGATCTTCCGTGTTGCCGAGGCCGTCTTTGAGCGGGCCTTCAAGGTCAACAGATCGTTTTCATATGACGTGATGGTCGACTTGATTTTATTGACACTTTGCTGAAGCTGGGCACCCATTTTTTCATGCTGAGTGGCTTCGGTATCAAGACGAATGGCTTCGGAGTCCTGAGTATCCTTTTCTGACAAAGCCATCGTTGCCAACCGCTCTGCTTCAGCAGGATCGAGTTCGCCGTTTTGCATCTTTTGCAGGAGAAGCATGGCTTTTTGCTCGTAATCCTTGGATCTGTGCAGAGCGTCATTCGCTTTCTTGCGGGTACCGATAGCCATTCCCTTGACCTCGGCGAGGCTGGTCATGGCGTCTTTAAGGTCTTTTTTAAGATCACGAATGCCTTGCTCGGTCATTTTGATCGGGTCTTCAATCTTATCCAAAACCGCATGCGATTCGGATTGGGTGAATTTGAATATTCTTTGAAAAATAGACATGGCAATTTCTCCAGTGCTAGTTTTTGTCAGCGAAGGTCAAAAGTTCGGAACTATGTTCAGCCAAGGCCAGGCCAAGCGCCTGAATCGATCCTTCGAGTTCGTTGCGATCGAGATTTGCCAACTGCAAGGTGTCCCGGAAGAGTATGGTGCGTCCATCTTCATCCAAGACAAAAGCCCCATGCACCAGAGTGCGATTCATCTGCAACAGGCGTTTGAAGACATCGCCATTGCCAGAGGGGACTTGCATGATCACTTGTTCCAAAATGAGAATGGGCTCTTCGCAATCAATGATAAGATTGTTGACCCCTCTTTCCTGATCTTCAACCACCACAAGTTCTTCGGCTGGGTCTTCGGAAATGATGGGTAATTCCATCTCGTACAGGTATTGTTTCACCAGTTCATATTTTCCTGACATACAGTCCTCCTAAGGGTACTCAATTCACTTTTAAATAAGAGACGTACGGTCTTCCGCAACAACAAGAAGATGATCTCCCTCTTCCAGTTTCAGATCACTGGGAGGGTTGGTCACCACAGTGTCGTCCACAGCCTTTTGCAGGCCAAGGCAGATGATATCTTTTTCTTTTTTCAACTCGCACAGGGCTTCAAAAAATCGTTTCCCCACCAAATTCTGTGGGGTTTTGAATTTATATAATTCATGCCCATATCTATTGCTGACCAGTTCTGAGACCAGCTCCGTAATACCGTGATCAAGAGCAGCCTGGACTAACAACTTGCTCCGCAATTCGCCGCCCACAATGATTTCGTTCGCCCCAGCTCTTTTGGCGTGATCCACGGTGGCTGCGTCTGCCAGTTCAGCACAAATATACAGTGAGGGACATGAACTCCTGATGTTCAACACATCCATCACCATTTTTGCATCGCGGTATCCCGCTTCCACCGTATCGTCGCACAAAAGTATGGCTGTATTGGCATCCTTCAAGCAAGTCTTTTCGATAGACTCGGCATCGATATCGCCCCTCACGAAATAGACTCCCTCTTCAATTGAGGGCTTTTCTTCGAGATTAGCAAGAATGACGATAGCGCGGCCTTCTAATTTGGCATCCGCCAGAAGCTCTTTCAGAATCCTGAGTCCTTGAAAATTCCACCCACAAATAACGAAGTGGTCTTTCGCAACAATCGCTTTCATACCCTTGTTCTCCATTATCTTGTTTTCAACGAATACGCTGGCTATTGTCGCAGTAAACAAGCCTAAAAATCCGATTCCGGTGAGCATCAGAACGACACCGACAATCTTCCCCCCCGGAGAGGCTGGGGATATGTCTCCGTATCCTACAGTGGTCATGGTCACCACTGACCACCAGAGCGAGTCCAGCAGGCCCATGTTCTCTGTGACCGAAAAAAGCAAAGCTCCACCGACGAGTAAAGCCAACGCCGCAAAGGATACTTTGTGGAGGTTCTCACGTCTCAATTGTTGAGAAATATTCTTTAAAAAGAAGAGTACTGAGTGCATAATTTTGAAGATTGATCTCTATGAATAGTTGTGAAATCGAGAGCATAGAAGGAGAGGTACAGCTAACTGATAGGGCTCATTGTGTCAATTAGGGACGGCTGCTAGCAATTGCTACTCCTACGTATCCCTCACAAAACGTCCATCGATTTACAGGAAACCTTGTCTAACCATGAAGAATTGATTATCCCGCAAACAGTAGTTTTCAGAATCAAACGGATATCTTTCTGGTTTTTACAATGAGTACAGAAAAAAGAGCAGCAATTTGGCGACGATTGTAGGCGAACATTGGATTATCGAATTCACCGGTTGCCCAGCCGAAACACTTGACGACCTCCCATACCTCCAGACGGTATTGAAGGAAACGTGTCGTATGGCCAAGCTGAATCTGCTTGAAACGGTCGATCACGCGTTCACGCCTCAAGGCGTCACCGCGCTCGGGCTCCTTTCAGAATCTCACATATCCATCCATACCTGGCCCGAGGAAGGATACGCTGCCATTGATATCTTTACCTGCGGCGAGAAGAACGCTCTGGATATCGCTTTGGACAACCTTGTATCCACGCTCAAACCAGATCATCATACCTGCAAAATCATCAGACGCGGGCCTCAAGAAGCGAAATAAAAAGCTTCATCCTGTGAGAGGATGCTTGAACCGGACAAACCGCTTGTATCGAAGTCGAATGCAATGACTCGGTATCTTCTCATTCCTACTCCCCGATGATTTTGACCAGCACGCGCTTCTTACGCCGTCCGTCAAATTCACCGTAGAAAATCCGCTCCCACGTACCAAAGTCGAGCTGCCCATCGGTGATGGCTACCACCACTTCACGACCCATGACTTGCCGTTTCATGTGCGCGTCCGCATTATCCTCATACCCATTATGCCGATACTGATCCACCGGCGCATGCGGGGCGAGCTTTTCCAGCCACACCTCATAGTCGTGATGCAAACCCGACTCATCATCATTGATAAAGACCGAAGCCGTGATGTGCATGGCATTGACCAGACACAGCCCTTCTTTGATGCCGGACTCGTTCAGACATGCTTCAACATCACCCGTAATATTGATGAACGCCCTTCGGGTGGGAATTTCATAGAAGAGTTCTTTGCGGTATGATTTCATGGTTTTTTCCCTTGTAACTTTCTGTCTGTTCAAAAAGGTTCGAGTGCTAGGTGCAAGGAGAAGTCAGGACTGAAGCGTATTCTTATACGTGAAGGTCTGATTTCTCCGCAGCAACGACGCAATCGGGCCTTTTCCAACAGGCTGCTACCTCGTCTCAGCAAGGTAGCCCAACTCGCGGGAGAGATCGTCCGTGTTTATTGGCTTGTCGTGGAGCAGGTGGCCCAGGCGCATCATCTGGCCTGCGGGGAAATCTTTGGTCCAGCGGTCGTAGTAGCCGGAAAAACCGTACATCCAGAGCATTTCGGATGCCTGGGTGAACACTTGTTCGGCCATGGAGCGCCAGTCTGTGGTGAATTCGAGTTTCCAGACCGGATACTCTTCGCCGCCCACTTCGCGTTTGCCTTTGAACTCCACGCGCACGGCAAGCTGGCCGTCCGGTTGCGGGGTGAATTCCCAATAATAGAGCCAGCCTTCGCCGCCCCATTCGAATTCGCAGTGGCGGTAATCCTCGTCCATATTAGTGGGCGCGTCCAACTTGTGGACGTCGCAGAGGCTGCGGAACAAGTCCTTGAGGGGTTCGGAAAAGTTGGCGTTGACGCTGAGGTCATAGTGGGCGTCGTTCAGGATAATACGGGATTCCAGCCAGCCCGCTTTGGCTTCGGTCAGAAAGATTTCAAACTGGTCGCCGGACATAGATGATACCTCGTGGCTAGGGTTTTCCTGCTGCGAAGGACTCTACACAAAGACCACGATTTTATCAAAATAAACCAGAACCAACGATAACGAATGCCATTCCATGAACCTCACAAGAAGCCATGACAACGGCTCGTAAAATCTGATATGGGTCAAAGTAATGAACCTCAGTTTGTTATACATTGTCGGTATTGCTGGAACACTCTTCAAAAACAAGGATGGAATATATGGAAACCGTGCAGTTTGAAAAATGGGATACGTATCTGGTCCACGAACATGAGCTTATCGAACGAGCCATGGCCGTGCTGAAAATGAACCT
>JAFLJT010000074.1 GCA_022712855.1 Pseudodesulfovibrio sp.
GAAGTCCCCATGGGGCCAAGCGTATAGTCAAGGCCAGATGATTTAATGACGTCCAGAGCACGTGCCACATAGGGACTGAGGCTCGCCCCTTTTTTGTCCAAAGGGAAAATGGAAAAATCGATGATGACGCTCATGGTGAGTTCCTGCGTATGCTGATTTGATTGTAATGCTGTCCGAAGTGGTCGGCGAGTTTTGCGCCGTGTGCCAGCGCGACTATATATTTGAGTAAGACCCGACCGTGCAATGGAGGAAGCGGCAAGTCAATAGCAGCATGGACATTGTAACGCGTCTTTACTCTTTTCGTGCGAACCCGGCGGCAAGCACGTTGAGAAATCTGCCCATCATTTGCTGAGCAGGCAACCTTACCTGCGGTTGAGATCGGATGGCAGGCTCTGCAAGAAGGCTGAAAATTAGGGGAACCAAGCGAGAGTGTTGTAAACCTTCGCCGGAAAACGACGCGAGCGCACCCCCAATATCCACCGGATGCAGCACAACTTCATGCGCCTCATCTATAGAATATATATCAGCGCAAAGGCTCGGACGAGATGTCACGAGATATTGTCGGCAAACGAGTGGTCGATGCTCATGGATGGAGCAGACGCTCTCTTCCAAAAACGGACAGGGAATCTTCAAATCCCAATACTGCTTCTTCAGGTCAAGCAGCTTTGGACAGTTATGCGCTTCGTGAGCAAACGTTTCATTCAGCGGCGTCATGAGCCCGGAGGCATCAAGCTGGCCAATGGCGTGAGTGAATCGTTTAACAACACGAGATCGTTGCGCTGCGGGCATGGCGCGGACGACACCGGCCAGATGTGCGGCCTCATATTCACTCACAGGGACAAGCTGGTGACAACATCCATCACAGCCGGGACCACACCCTATGGTTTTGCCCATGGCAGCAACAGCCTCTATCGAGCGGACATTTATGGCATCGGTGAGAGCAAACACGGCGGGCAGCAGATCATAAACAGTTATGTCGGTCTCCGGTAGAGACAGATCAAATCGCAGAACATCTCCCTGACCGAAGTCGAGAACGAAAGGTGTGGTCGAGTCTGGTGTCACGAGATTTTCCTGATTCGGCGACATTGCCGATCTTTGTTACAACTTTGCACCGAGTTTGTTGACTGATCAATCAGGGGGTCGATGTTGCCCCCCCAACGGTTATTGCATCTAGCGTGCCGATACACTTGAAAGTTTTTTGAATTGCCTATTGATTTTGTTTATAAACCGCGATACGACTTTGTTAATTAATTTTTCCGAGGGGTTATAGCACGAACTCGGGAAAACGATGTCAAAGGTAACACCAATGCTGTATTCGTGTTATATCTAGATGGTTAGGTCCGAGTTCGGGCGTGTGCCCGGCGGTTATGATCGAGGATAACGGTGTTCTCTTCCTCATAACAGATTCATTTTATTACGGAGGTGTTCTATGAAATTTTCCGTAGGTCATGGCAGGGACGGAGCTGTAGAACGGCTGGAAAAACGTGGCGTTACTCGTCGCGATTTCATGAAGTTCTGTGGAACCGTAGCTGCAGTGATGGGCATGGGGCCGGCTTTCGCACCGAAAGTCGCCGAAGCTCTCACCAGCGATACTAGGCCCGACGTTGTCTGGCTGCATAACGCTGAATGTACTGGCTGTTCTGAATCCATCCTGAGGACTGTCGAGCCTTATATCGACGCTCTGATTGTGGATTATATCTCTCTTAACTACCATGAGACACTCATGGCTGCTGCGGGTCACGCTGCAGAGAAAGCACTGTGGGACACAGTTGATGCTGGCAACTACGTTGCTGTCATCGAAGGTGGTATCCCCACCGCTGTTACCGGCACAGCCGGCGAAGCTGGTGCACATGGTAAAGTTGGTGGTCACACCATGCTTCAGAATACAACCAAGGTTGTAGAAAAAGCTATGGCGACTATCACTTACGGCACTTGCGCAGCTTACGGCGGCGTGCAGAAAGCCGCACCAAATCCGACCGAGACTAAAGGTGTTGGCGAGCTCTTCCCCGGAAAGCCCATCATCAACATCCCCGGTTGTCCCCCGAACCCCTACTCTCTGGTAAGTTCCATCGTGTACTTCCTGACCAAGGGTGTTCCTGAACTTGATGACGCTGGCCGTCCGACTCTCTTTTACGGAGAATCTGTCCATGACAACTGCCCCAGGCAGGAGTTCTTTGACAATGACCAGTTCGCACCTTCCTTCGGTTCCGAAGAAGCTCGCAAGGGCTGGTGCCTGCGTAAAATCGGTTGTCGCGGTCCAGAGACCTACAACAACTGCCCGACCGTGAAATTCAACCAGTACAACTGGCCCGTACAGGCCGGACACCCTTGCATCGGTTGTTCGCAGCCTGAATTCTGGGATGGCGCTGACTGGGATGGCGAAACTTACATGTACGCTGACCTCACCGACTTCTAGTCGATTTGGTTCTAATAGCTTCATTTAAGAAACGCAAATATGAATTCATTAAGGAGGATATAATATGTCCGGTTGCACTCCCAAAGCCGCACCTATGGCTGGCGGGAAACACAATGTCGTAGTCGACCCGGTTACCAGGATCGAAGGTCACCTTCGAGTGGAAGCCGTGGTCGAAGATGGCAAGATCATCGATGTTCGTAGCAGCTCTCAGCTGTTCCGTGGCCTCGAAATCATTCTGAAAGGCCGTGATCCCCGCGATGCACAGCACTTCACCCAGCGTTCCTGTGGTGTTTGCACATACGTGCACGCTCTCGCTTCCATCCGTTGTGTAGACAACGCTGTTGGCGTAGACAAAGAACTGCCCCATAACGCCACCATCATTCGTAACTTGGTGCTGGCTTCGCAGTTCATGCATGATCACATCGTGCACTTCTATCATCTGCACGCTCTGGATTTCGTTGACGTATCAGATTGCCTGAACGCTGACGTTAATAAGACCGCTGAGATCGCAGTGGCTGTCGCTAAGACTGTCCGCCCTGATCCCGTTCTTACTTCTACTAAAGAAGAGCTCCAGAAAACTAAAGACACCGTCAAGGGTATCGTCGACTCAGGTCGTCTCGGTATCTTCACCAACGCTTACTTCCTCGGTGGCCACCCGGCTTACACACTGCCTGCCGAAGTAAACCTGTTGGCTACTGACCATTACCTGAAGGCCCTGCACATGCAGGTTAAAGCTGCACGCGCCATGGCTATCTGGGGAGCGAAAAATCCGCACACCCAGTTCACCGTCATGGGCGGCGTAACTTGTTACGAAGGCCTCACAGACAAATACATCAACGACTTCCTGGCTCTGTACACAGAGATCAAGGACTTCGTTCTCGATTGCTACATCCCTGATCTCATTGCAGTTGCTAGCAACTACAAAGAGTGGGCTGCAATCGGCGGTACCACCAACTTCATGAGCTTCGGCGAATTCCCCAAACCGGGTACCGAAGCAACCATGGACGGACGTTATGTCAAGTCTGGCATAATCATGGACCGTAACCTCGGTAACGTTGAAGCTTTCGATCCCTCTAAGATCGAAGAGCACGTCAAGCACTCCTGGTACAAGGATGATTCCCCGAAACACCCCTATTCCGGTGTCACGGATCCCATGTACACGAGCCTCGACGACAAGACCAAGTACTCCTGGATGAAGGCTCCCCGTTACGACGGCAAAGCCGTTGAGACTGGACCTTTGGCTACCTGCCTGGTCAACTACGGCCTCGGTCACCCCGAGTTCGTAACCTACGTCAACTTCGTGCTCAAAGCACTTGACGTCGGTCCCGAAGCACTCTTCTCTACCCTGGGCCGTACTGGCGCACGTGGTATTGAGTGCCTCATCGTCACTCTCAAAACTGAAGAGTGGGTCAACGATCTCAAAGAGAACGTTGCTAAGGGCGACATGGACATCTGCAAAGATTGGGACATGCCTTCCGAAGCAAAGGGTGTTGGCTTTGTCAACGCACCTCGCGGTGGCCTCAGCCACTGGATCGACATCAAGGATTCCAAGATCGACAACTTCCAGCTCGTGGTTCCGTCCACCTGGAATATCGGCCCCCGTTGTGACAACGACATCGCCGGTCCTCTCGAAGAGGCCCTGATGGACAACACACCGATCGCCGATCCCGAACGTCCGGTCGAAATCCTGCGTACCGTTCACTCATATGACCCCTGTATCGCCTGCGGCGTACACGTCATTGATAACAAGACCGGTAACGTCAAGAAGTTCAAGATCCTGTAG
>JAFLJT010000358.1 GCA_022712855.1 Pseudodesulfovibrio sp.
CGGGTGACGTTGCTCTTTAACGTGGACGAGTCCACGAGCCTGACCTATTTTCAAAAGGGAAGAGTGAAGGATAAGCTCGGGCGGCGGGTGGATAAACGGGGCGTGTTGCAGGTGACATCGCAGGAATCCCGTCGGCAGAAAGCTAATAAGGATTCAGCCATCGAGCGGTTCATCGAGCTGATGCAGTGGGCGCTCAAGCCCGTGATCCCGCGAAAAAAGACCAAGGTTCCCAGAAAAGCGAAACGCAAGCGTCTTGATGGCAAAAAAAAGACGAGCGATCGTAAGCGGCAACGCAAAACGCCGGATACGAGAGGGGAATATTAATCCGTTCGCAGGATCGCCTCGGCAACTTATTTCGTGATCTCAATGGCCAATTTGACGTAATCTGTGCGGGTGGCGATGATTGTGTAATCCCGGTAGCAGGTGAGGCAGTAGTCTTGCAGCGCCGCATATTCATCAGTATAATTGCGTGCATTAAATTCATCAAAGAGGATAATCGTGCCCGGCTTGATGTGGGAGTTGAAATTCATGAGACAGTACAAAGTCGATGAATACAAATCCGCATCCATATGCAGCACGAGTCGGTTCTCAGGGGTGAAATTGCGGGAGAATTCTTCCACGGTATCCTGAAACAGGCCTACGATGAAAGAAGCTCGTGGGTCGTCTGTTTCCGGGATATTTCCTTTTGTTGTGTATGCCCCCTTGGGCGCATTTTTCGTCCAGTCTTCGGGAAGACCTTCAAATGAATCAAATCCATAAAATCGTGATTCTGGATTGGGGTTGAGCTCCAACCAGTTTTTGATGCTTTGTCCTCCGGCAACGCCGAATTCGCAATAGTCGATGGGGGCCTTGCGGATGAATCTGTCGTTGACGCATTGGTACAGCTTTTTGCGATCCTTGTATTCGAAATCCAGGAACAAGGCGTCGCGGGATTTTTCTTGAATAAGGGACTGAAAATGGACCGAACGATAATGCCGGTTCCACGCATCAGGGGTTCCCTGAGTGAGAAGTGAAACTGCGGCTTTGACTGCTTGTTGCTCAACGTTGATCTGCGGCTGGCTCATGAGGCTCTCTCCAATACTGGTTTTTCATATGACAGCATTTTTTATGCCAGCAAGATCTATAGGTCGCAATGAATGACTCTTAGTGGCTTGAATAAAAGGAATAAGTAGTGTTTCTGCGGAGGGGCGGCGGCTTCGGACTGAGCAAGAATGTCCTAGCTTCTTTCGGAGGAGTCAAAGTTTAGGCTGTGCGACTCTGGCGGAGATGCAGTGAGAAGAACGCAGGATAGTCGCGTTTCAGATGAAAAAGGGAAAGGTTAGATCAGGCCCAGATCTTCAAGGGCGAGGAAGAGTTCGCGGCTGACCCAAGCGTCGGTTGCTGCGTAGTTGACCTGTTGGGTGGTCAGTTTTTCTTTGGCCCAGTTGGAGCACTGCGCTGACTTGGAAATGCGGAATCCGAGCAGGTTGGCGGCCATGTTGCGCAGACCGTGGGTCTGCATATTGGCCTTGGCGCTGACGTCGGAGAGGTCAATGAATCCGCTTGGCTTGAAGTCGCCAATCTTCTGCAATCCAATGATGTCATCGCGCACGGCCACGCCGGTCTTGATGATGCTTTTGTCGGCCAGCAGGTCGCAGAGGCCGTTGCACAGCGACAAGATATTAATCTGAAAAATGTAGACATTGGTCGCGGTGGCAAGCTGGATAAGCGACGGCGGACCGGGCTTTTTCCCTTTCTTGAAGACTGGACGTGTTTCCGTATCAAAGCCCAGAACCGCCTCTCCTTCCATCTCCTTGATGGCACGCACACGCTGTTTTTCGGTGCGCACAACAGAAATCGGCCCTTCGTAACGGCGTAAGGGCATCTCGTTGATATCAGCCTTGGTAAAGGCCTGGAGATAGTGGTCTGGTATATTTAAAGCCTGAGTCATGTAATACTTAGTGTTTTTTCAGGGCACGCCCTGTTTGAGTGGATGGATGGTTGAATATTTAGCCTTGTTCGTCAAGGCCGACGTGAAAAAAGAATGGGATGGGCCTGAATTTATGCATTCAGGCCCATCCTTTTAATCGTCAATGAACTGTTTTTCGGAACACGGAGCTTTATTGTAGCGCCACCAATATCTGCCGTTGCACAATCCGTTTTCATCGGGTGCGCTTCTGCCGTTGAGCGTGACGTTCTGTGAGAACTGAGTAAATATCGCTGCCTCAATTTTTTTGACGGCGCTTTCAAGGGTGCCGGAATCGGTTTCCAGATCCGTGAGTTGCTTATTCACTTCGTTCGACAGGATCGCCTGTCCAGGGCTTGTTTTAATGTATGCGTGCAGCGCTTCGATGGTCTTGGCCTTGTCGCCCAGTTGCGCCTGTGAAAGGGCTGTGTACAGCGGCGCTTCCCACAGACGGCGGTCTTTGGACGTGGCCTTCTTCATGGCGTCGATGGTCTCTTCATAACGGTCCGCGTTGTAGAGGGACATGCCAGCCAGGGTCAGGTTCGAGGCAAACATGGTGGTTCGACTCGGCGGTTTTTCGGCCAGAGCCTCGCCAAAGGCGTTCGCAGCCTTGATGTAGTGCTCTTTGGCTTTTTCATGGCGCTTGAACAGGTAGGCAGACCATGCCCGCTCGAAGTTTTTTTGTCCGGTGCGTACCGATCTCCATGCGAACGCTGAGGTCGCAAACATGGTGAGAACGATGACGAGGGTAATAAAAATAAGGGTCTGTTTTTTCATGATGGGCTCTCTCGAAGTTTAAGTCATATATGCGCGGGCGATGCGAAAAACGTCTTCATAAGGCAGCTTGTCGCGTATGGCGAGGGCCATTTCCAGAGCCATATCCATCTTTCTACCGGTATCTTTAACAGAATTATCCCGGATTTCCATCAAATGATGCGCCAGAAAGTCTGGCTCGAAATTGTCGATGGCAAGGGAAACGCCTTCGGCAAAAAAGTGTGATCCCAGATACGGGATGAACTTTTCGAGGTTCTGCTTGCTCTCGCGGCGGGCGTACATGACGAAGAAGAGCAGCTTGACGAGCAATCGGTCCGCCTGGAGTTTGTGGTCCACTGAAAGGAGTATGCCGAGGTCAACACCCTGGGGTTTGATGGCGTCAAACATGGCCGTTGCCATATCAAAGGCCTTGTCTTCGGTCATGAGCGGAGCCGCGAATTTCGAATCCATGCGCACCAGTGTTATGCGTGGGTTTTCGCTGGATGCGATGGCATAGACCGCAATGCGCATAAGGTCGATCTTGCGGCCGTAATCATCAAGCTGGGTCTGTTTTTTCACGCGGGCCAGACGCCGGATCATGTTTCGGCTCAGGGAGGAGAACGCGGTTTCCAGCAGATGCAGGATATACGGCTCGTCCGTGTGGGCGATCTCCTCATCGACGATGGCGCGGCCCTTTTTGGTGTCCATGATCTTCTTGATGGACAACCAGTAGGCAGCCAACCCTTCGAAGGGCATCTCCAGAATATCGAGTTCCTGCGTTTTTTCTCTGTCCATTGATATGCTCAAGGGTTGACGTGAAAATCAAAAAGGCACACTTTGTGTGCGTGAATGGCTGCATGTCGTTTTGCCCGGCTTTCGAAAATGGTTCGAGTGCTGGGCGCAATAAAAGTTTAAGGCCGACGCGTACTTCCTGTACGCTAGGGTTTAAACTTTTTGCAGCAACGACGCAATCGGGCTATTTTCGGCAGCCTGAGGCACACTTTGTGCCGGAAGAGATACTCTAGCTCAATTCCACAAGAAAACAAAGACGACTCAATCGGTCGGAGACAAATATGCTCAGGTACCCTCGCTTTGATCCCACCATGATATCCATCGGCCCCTTGGAACTTCGCTGGTACGGCATGATGTACGTATTCGGCGTGGTCTCCGGCTGGCTGCTCGGGCGCTACCGGGCCTCCAAACCGTGGAACAAAATGACCCCGGCCAAGATGGATGATTTTGTTACCTGGGCTATCGTCGGCGTCGTGGCTGGTGGTCGGCTGGGCTACTGCTTTTTCTACAATGCTGAATATTATTTTCATTATCCGCTCAAGGTTTTTTATGTCTGGGAAGGCGGCATGTCTTTTCACGGCGGCCTGATCGGCGTTCTTCTCGCCTGCTGGTTGTTCGGTCGGTTCAACGACATGAGCTTCAAGGAAGTGGGCGACTTTGTTTCGCCGCTGGTTCCCCCTGGATTGTTTTTTGGACGTATCGGTAATTTCATCAACGCTGAGCTGTGGGGACGGACCTCGGATGTGCCGTGGGCCATGGCTTTCCCGGGAGCCGGGCATTTGCCACGTCATCCGTCGCAGTTGTACGAAGCCGCTCTTGAGGGACTGCTCCTGTTCGTCATCGTCTGGTGGTACTCCATGAAACCCAGACCCAAGGGATGTGTTGGAGCGCTGTTCCTTCTGGGATACGGCACCTTCCGCTTTATGGTGGAATTCGCCCGCGAGCCGGATGCACATCTTGGTTTCATCGCCCTGAACTGGATGTCCATGGGCCAACTCTTGTGCCTGCCCATGATGATCTTTGGTGTGGGGTACATCTGGTGGGCCTATCGCAATGAAAAGGTGACGCCGACGGTTTGGAGTGAGTAAACACGGTTCATCTGACTCAAGCGTACCATTGCCTGTGATTTATGATATATATCCATAGTTCAGGTTGCTGGACAGCGCTCTCCTCTGGATGTACTTGCAGCTTGAATACATGTTTTCAGTTGGACATCCCTCTCCATGGTAATCTTGCTGTACGCAGAATTGTTATGGTATTCAGGGTATCAAGAAATGGTGACATCAAATGAATAAAGATTTCGAATCACAAGAAGATTTTTCAGATCAAGCAAAGCTCACATCCATGGGATGGGATGCCTCTTTTCAGGAATACGCTGACGGGGCAGGAATTCCCGCCAGAGTTGTCAGCGTGAACAAGGGGCAGTTTCATCTGAATCGTGGCGGTGAGGATTGGCTGGCCACCATTGCCGGGAAAGTGCGTCATAAGGCGTCTTCTCGGGGGGCTGCTGACTTGTATCCTGTCATAGGTGATTGGGTCCTCGTGCAGGACACCTCGATTATAAAGGTGTTGCCTCGGCGGAATACTTTGTCGCGCGGTGCCGCCGGAGGGTTTGGAAAGAAGAGTGGTGTTGCAACAGCAGAACAGGTCATGGCTGCCAATCTGGATACGGTGTTTATCGTTTGCGGGCTGGACCGGGACTTTAATCTTCGTCGTATTGAGCGGTATCTGACCCTTGTCTATAATTGCAAATTGAACCCTGTGATCGTCCTGACCAAGGCAGATTTGCACGATACCCCAGAGACCTGTGTGGCTGAGGTTGCGGCAGTCGCTTCTGGTGTCCCCATACATCTCGTGTCCGCAAAGGACACAACTGGCGTACTTGAAATTGAGCAATATCTGACCTCGGGGAAAACAGGTTCCATGATTGGTTCGTCGGGAGCAGGCAAGTCCACGCTCTTGAACAGACTCTATGGCGAATCTGTCCAGGCAACAGGCTCAGTCAGCAAGCAAGTAGGCAAAGGCAAGCACACCACAACGGGACGTGACCTCATTTTTATGCCCCAAGGCGGGATGCTGATCGATAATCCAGGTATCCGCGAGATCGCATTTTCTGGAAATGATGGCGGAGTGGAAAGCACTTTTGAAGATATCGAAAAATTTGCACAGGGGTGCCGTTTTTCCGATTGCAACCATATGCATGCCACTGGTTGTCACGTCATCGAAGCCGCCGAAAGCGGAGAGATTTCAAAAGAGCGGCTCGAAAGCTATTTCAGCATGAAGCGTGAACTCGATCACCGCACGGAACGGCAAAATAAAAGCGCAGCCAAAGTGGAAAAAGAACACTGGAGAGATATTGCCATGTATTCGAAGGCAATGAAGAAAAAGAAGAAGCGATAAAGACTCTATTGGATATACGAAAAAACATCCGCTGACCGTACTGGTGCAGCTCTTGTGTCTGCCTGTGATGATCTTTGGAGTGGGGTATCTCTGGTAGGACTATCGCAATGAAAAGGTGACGCCGACGGTCTGGAGCGAATAGGAAACACCCTTCGGGCTATGTTGCCAAATACGTCAGGCAAGCCCCTATGATTATCATGCCCACGCCAATAGCGCGTGGGAGGGGGAAAGACTCGTGCAACACGAGCCAGCCTAAACCAACACCTATGACCAGACTGAGCTGACGTAATGCTCCGACGTACGTAACCTTGCCCAAATTCAGGGCAAAGAGCATGAGTACGAATGAAAGCGTGTTCAAAACCGAGACGCTGAGAATACTCCATTTATTCTGATTCCATTCTTTTCTAACTACAGCACGATCAAGCCGACGAAGAGACGGCAGAAAATAAGCCGTTGATGCGAGTGTGTAGCAGTACATGTAAATAAACGGGTGCATGTGCCTGACTGCTTCCTTGCCCCACAACGTATACAAGGCCACCGTAAAGGCTGCCATGACAGCAAAAAGTAGGCCTGACACAAAGTGCTTTGATTGAGAAAAGGGCGTGGAAAAACGAAAATCCTTGAGTTGGATGACGCCCACTCCTGTCGTGACGAGGATGACCGAAGCCCATCCTATATGGTCGATCTGTTCCTGAAAGATAAAGTAGGCAAGAAAGGGAAGGAAGATCGTACTCGCACGAGAAATCGGGTAGGCGATCGTTAAATCCAGCCGCTTGTAACTGTTGGCAAGGCACGCATAATTGGCGACAGCCAGAAGTGTCCCCACCCCTGCATACCAAAGGGCAGCGGGATCAAGTCCCCAAATGCCAACCGCGAAGCCGAAAGGGATCGCGTAGATAATCGGTTCAGCAATTTTACTCAGCCCCAGAAAAGCATCCTTGTTGTGCGCTCTTTTGAAGAGGAAGTTCCAGTAGCCGTGAGCTAAGGACGAAAGGATGACCAGAAGAAAGGGGAGTCCCTGCATAGATGCAACTGCCTGTTGTTAATGGGGTAAAGAGCCGCAGCCTCAGTCTGATGGTGTTATTCGCCCAACATTCCTAATTTCAATACGAAAAGTTTGTCCCAATGTTTGCCGGTGATAAAGAGGCGGCTTGTAGCTTTGTCATAGGCGATGCCGTTGGCGGTGCCAGACTTGGGGCCGATCTTTTGCCTGAGTGGGGTGAGGTCGAGCCATGCGATGACTTGGCCGGATTTGGGATTGATGATGGCGATTTTGTCAGACTTCCAGACATTGGCGAAGATGAGCCCTTCCACATATTCGAGTTCGTTGAGCATTCGGACGGGCTTTTCCCCTTCTCGGACGAGGATGGCGGTTATGCGAGCGAAGTCTTCTGGGCGGTGGAAGGTGAGTTGCGCAGTGCCGGAACTGAGGATGAAATGGGTGTCGTTGCTGGTGATGCCCCACCCTTCACTGTCGTCGTTGTCCGGGCGATAGCGAAAGCTTGAACGCGGCTCAAGGGTTTTGAGGTCATAAGTGAACCCGGTGCCGGATTGCCAAGTAAGGGCGTAGAGCGTGTCGCCATTGGGGGTGATGCCCTCGGCGAAGTATTTATGGTCCAACGATTGTTTGGTGATGTGTTGCCCTGTGTCGGGCTGGACTATGGCGAGGAAGGAATTGCCGTAGCCGCCGGAGGACTCATAGAGCAGCCCGTTGTAGAAAAAGAGTCCTTGGGTGGAAGTATCGGTGTTGTGCGGATACTCAGCCAGAATGGTGTACGGACGGTCCGGCGCTTGGGCACGGGCCGAGGCTGGCAGAATGAATACCATGACGAGCAGGAGTATGAGTGGTGCGAATTTGAGCATGCGGTTCCCCTAAAAAATCAGAGCGAGGGATGACATCCGAGGATGTCATCCCTCGCTATTGGGGAAGGTTGCAGGAATCCAGGTAATGGTCAAGGGAGGGTGACCCTGGCAATCTGCTCATAAAGCTTTCACTTTCTGAACAGAGTAAATCCTTTTAACCTTTCGTGCTTTCCTTGACGGCTTTCAGGCCACCGAGGGAAAAAGTAAATATGTGCTTCACGAACCCTTCCATATTCCCTTGCACCATCGGGCGCTTGGGTTTGAGGCGATCGAGAATCGGTTGGGTCAACAGATGGTCGAGCATAAGCGACCATATGTTGGAGCTGGAAAATGCAAGTATATGATCCGGTACGTCCGGGCCGAGGATTTTAGCGAGAATTGCGCGCAGTTCACTGGCGCGAGGCTGCACCTGGCGCTGGACAATGAAGTCGAGGTTGTGGCTCGGCTTTGCCATTTCGCGCAGGAAAATCGCCCAACGCTGGGTGACCATGCCGTTGCCGCGTTCGTAAATCTCGCTGGACAGGGCGGTAAGATAGTCATGCAGATGCTCTTCCGGGCTGCGTGATGTATCTGGCTCCACTGCGAGATGTTCTTCTTTGGGGAAGATCTCTTCCAGCACGGCTCCGTAAAGCGCATCCTTGCCACCGAAGTGGTAATT
>JAFLJT010000245.1 GCA_022712855.1 Pseudodesulfovibrio sp.
AAACTCTTCTTTGGTCGGCGTTTCCTTGAGAATATGCCGAATCACAAAATCTGCCCCTTTTTCTTCCAGCCAAACCTTGGCTTTTTTGGCAGTACTTCAACTCGGATAATGGACGAGAATCATGGACATAGTATCTCCGTATAAATTTGCTTTAATTCACAGTCAAAAGTTCGCTCAAACAATTTGTATCAACTTGAAAGATTTTTCAACCCCATATGAGTGTATGTGTGCCCCATAAAACCACCCGCAAGCCCAATCCCCTGTGTTCGCTACAAAACATCTTCTCCTCCTCTTTTTTTTATCGTAGTCTGACCAGACGTGCGCCCATGGGGGCATCCTTGAAACCAGCAAAACGACGAGAGAACCATATGCCTGCCATTACTACATCTATATTTGAACTGCTCAAAATTGGGCCCGGCCCGTCCAGCTCGCATACGATTGGCCCCATGAAAGCCGGGTATGATTTTATGGAACGCATCAAGGAACTCCCCAAAGAGGAGCGACTGAAGGCGACTCTGCTTGAAGTTCATTTGTTCGGCTCTTTGTCGGCCACTGGCGAAGGTCACGGCACCCGACGGGCAGTTATGTCCGGCTTGCTGGGATATCTTCCGGACACATGTCAGCCAAATGTGCTGGAAGAATTTGATGACAATGACCGCCCGTTTGAGCTGGATATTGATGGTGCAATGATCACATACCATCCCGGGGACATCATCTTTGATGCCATTCAACACGACTATCCGCATAGCAACACCATGATTTTTCGACTGAAATCCGGCGACGACACCCTTGTGGAACGCATGTATTTCTCCGTGGGCGGCGGCTTCCTGCGCTGGCAGGGATGGGAAGAACCCAAGCACGGTGAGCCGACGTATCCATACGACACCATGGCAGAACTGAAAGACCATCTCAGGGGAAAATCCCTGCGCCTGCATGAACTCATTATTGCCAACGAACAGTCGATCACGGGCATGAGCGAACAGGAAATATACGACGGGCTGGATCACATTATAGAAGTAATGGAACGGTCCGTGGAACTCGGTATCAAGAGCACAGGAGTACTCCCCGGCTCCATCGGCCTGCAGCGAAAGGCTGCGGTCATGTACGAACAAGCCAAAAAAGAACAGTTTCAGGGGTCGGGATTTCTCAAGGCGATCAATGCATACGCCTTGGCTGCATCCGAAGAAAATGCATCAGGGCATTGCGTTGTCACCGCCCCTACCTGCGGCGCTGCTGGCGTCATCCCCTCCGTCGTATTTATGCTCAAACGCCATATGGGTGCCCTGCAGGAAGAAATTCGCCAAGGTATGCTCGCAGCTGCTGCCATCGGTTTTCTTTGCAAGCACAACGCGTCCATCTCCGGTGCCGAAGTTGGATGTCAGGGCGAAGTTGGTGTTGCCTCGGCCATGGCTGCGGCCTTCCTTGCCTATGCGCGCGGCTGTCGTTTTCAGGTCACTGAGAATGCGGCGGAAATTGCCATGGAACATCATCTTGGCCTGACGTGCGACCCGGTGGGCGGCTATGTTCAGATACCGTGCATTGAGCGCAACGCCATGGGCGCGGTCAAGGCATACAACGCCTATCTCATTGCTTCGACACTGGATGAGTCCTACCAGAAAGTTGACCTCGACAAAGCCATTGCAGCCATGGCCCAGACCGGACGTGACATGTCCAGAAAGTACAAGGAAACTTCGCTGGCTGGCCTGGCCCAATCAATGACGGAATGCTAGAAAGAAAAGCGAAGCGCCCTCAACAGTTAAAACACCTGATCAGCTCCACAAAGCCGATCAGACAGAATATTGTTCAGAACAGGCTCATTGAGCCTGAATTAAGATTGCCCAAAGTAAGATATTTTGCTAGTCACTCATCTGGCTTTTAGCCGAATACAATCCTTTGGGGAGTGACCGTGATTTCTTTCAAGAACGTCAATAAATGGTATGGGGATTTTCATGTCCTCAACAATATCAATCTCGACATTGCCAAGGGCGAAGTCGTGGTCGTCTGCGGCCCTTCCGGGTCTGGAAAATCCACGCTCATTCGCTGCATCAACCGCCTGGAACCGATCCAGGAAGGCGATATCTTAGTAGATGATATGAACGTGTCCGATCCCAAGACCAACATGACCCTGCTCAGGGCCGAGGTCGGGTTCGTGTTCCAGCAGTTCAATCTCTACCCGCACATGACAGTGCTGGAAAATATCATCCTCGCTCCCACCATGGTTCGCCATCAGTCCAAGGGCGATGCCGCGGCCTTCGGTATGGAACTACTCAAAAAAGTGGACATCCCGGACAAGGCTGGCGTGTATCCGTCTCAGCTTTCCGGCGGCCAGCAGCAGCGCGTTGCCATTGCACGCGGCCTTGCCATGCAGCCGAAAATCATGCTTTTCGATGAACCGACATCCGCCCTTGATCCCGAAATGATCAACGAAGTTCTGGATGTCATGAAATCTCTGGCCCGCGAAGGCATGACCATGATCTGCGTCACCCATGAAATGGGCTTTGCCCGCGAGGTCGCTGACCGCGTCATCTTCATGGACGAAGGAAGCCTCATCGAGCAGAACTCGCCCGAGGAATTCTTCAACAACCCGCAGAGCGATCGCACCAAGGATTTCCTCAGCAAGATCCTCAGCCACTAGGTATAAGGATATATTTGCTCGCCGGACATGGGGTCCGTCGGGTGTTCGTTTTCGATCTCAACTATCAGGAGAGGTAAATGAGAGTTCTCAAAATTACTGTTCTGGCCGCCCTGTTGGTCATGGCAGCATCCGTTGCATTCGCTGGTCCCACTTACGACCGCGTAATGTCCAAAAAAGTTGTCCGCGCAGGCATGTCCAACCAGGGTATCCCCGGCGGCTTCATCGACGAAAACAACGAGTGGGTCGGCTTTGATGTCGACATGGCTACCGAAATCGCCAAGCGTCTCGGCGCAAAGCTCGAAAAAGTTGTTGTAAACAACAACACCCGTATTTCTTTCGTCCAGACTGATCCGCCCAAGGTTGACATGGTTCTGGCAAACATGACCCACAAGCGCGTTCGTGACGAGAAGATCGATTTCTCCATCACCTACTTCTTCGACGGTCAGAAGTTCCTCGCTAAGAAAGGCGCTGTCAAAGACGTCAAGGATCTCGCCAACATGAAGATCGGTTCCATGCAGGGCACCACTTCCATCGTCAACGCTACCGAGTACCTGAAGAAGCTTGGCAACACCAAGAAAGTTATCGGTTACGACGGTGAAGTTGCCATGTTCGAAGCACTGCGCTCCGGCCGTGTTCAGGCTATCACCACCGACTCCACCATCCTGCTTGGCTACGCAGCCAAGATGCCCGGCACTTTCGAGCTGGTTGGTGACTTCATCTCCGACGAGCCTTACGGCATCGGCCTGCCCCAGGACGATTCTGCATGGCGCGACGCTATCAACTTCACCATCCAGGACATGTGGAGAGACGGTTCCTACATGGCCATCTACAACAAGTGGTTCGGCCCCGACACCGCTTACCCCTTCCCCATGACCGAGAAGATCGAACTGTGGCCCTAAGCCCAGCTTAAGACAAGTCAGGTCCCGGAGCACTATGCTCCGGGACCTATTTTTTACGAGAAGAGTATGTTCAAACGACATTTTGAGAAATCCTGGGTCCAGAACCTCACCCTGCTGACAATGTTCAGCTTGGTGGTCTATTATTTTGCCTTCATTTTTGAATTCAAATATGATTTCAACTGGGCCGTTTTCACCACCGAAGGCCAATACGGGCACATGGGTTATCTCATGCTCGATGGCCTCAATACGACCATCACCCTCACGATATACTCATCAATCATAGCCCTTGCTCTTGGCACATTTTTCGGGTTGGCACGCCTGTCCAGCTTCAAACCGGTCTATTGGTTTGCCACCTGCTACATCGAAATTTTCCGTAATACGCCTCTGCTTGTGCAGCTCTTTTTCTGGAACTTCGCATTCCCCTATGCCTTCCCGGATGAAATCCGCTTCCAGCTGTATGAGATGGACTTCGAATTCTGGGTTGCAACCATCGGTTGCGGTATCTTCACCAGTGCCTTCATGGCGGAAATCATCCGCGCAGGTATTCAGTCCATCCCCAAGGGATTGCTCGAAGCGTCTTACTCTTCCGGTCTGAACTTCACCCAGACCCTGCGCAAGATCATCCTGCCCCTCTCTTTCAGGGAAATTATCCCGCCGCTTGGCAGCGAGTTCCTCAACAACATGAAGAACACCTCCCTCGCCATGACCATTGGTGTGGCCGAAGTTTGCTGGTCCATGCAGGAAGTCCTGTCGCTCACGTATCATACCTTCGAGTCCCTGGTTGTAGCGACCCTCATCTATCTTTTCCTGTCCCTTTCCATTGCGGGCCTTCTCAATCTGGTAAACGTCAAGCTGAAAATCATGCCCCGCGGACACGAACCGCTGTCTCGCAAGATTGCCGATGTGCTGTTCTACCCGTTCGGGCTGCTGGGTAACACCATGGAATACATCTTGTGGTACTTCCGCAAGGCCCCTGATGCATCCAAGACAGTCTCTCCCTTGCACCGCCTGATGACCATGGCTACCAAAGGTTTTATTCAAGGAACAAAGGCACTCTTTATCGTCGGGCTGTGCATCTTATTGTATAAGATCGCCATGGCTGTGGCCGCTTTCAACTTCGATATCATCTGGAAAAACATCTACGCATTGACGTTCTGGCGCTTCCCCAATGGCGATGACACAGAATTCTTCATGGGACTCGGCGGCTTGGCTGGCGCAATTGTCATGGCCGTTATCTCTATTTCTGTCAGCTTCGTCTTTGGCCTCTTCATCGGTATGGGACGCACCGCTCGCAACCGGGCAATACGTATCCCCTGCATGATCTATATCGAATTCGTC
>JAFLJT010000251.1 GCA_022712855.1 Pseudodesulfovibrio sp.
AAATTTCTGTATCGTAAAAACTGCCGTTCCTGCCACGCCGGAGGCGAAGCCTCTGACCTGAGCCCTGCCGACAAGACACAGGCTGAATGGACCGCCACATTCTCCGACATGGGCAAGATCAAGTGCAGCGACGGCTGGACCGTCCAGGAAAAAGATATCAACGATATCTTTACCTACCTCCACGACTACGCCAAGGACTCCCC
Organism: Pseudodesulfovibrio sp.; assembly: GCA_022712855.1. Taxonomy (GTDB): domain Bacteria; phylum Desulfobacterota; class Desulfovibrionia; order Desulfovibrionales; family Desulfovibrionaceae; genus Pseudodesulfovibrio. Next base: position 204 of record JAFLJT010000251.1, read on the forward strand.
GTCCCCGGCCAAGTGTAGCTAGATTGAATTGATTGATCGCCCCGTCTCAGCGGGCTGAGGTGGGGCGATCTTCTTTCTAAGAATTTTTCTGACAGGTTGTAGATTGAAACCGGAGATATTCATGTCCGATTCCAAACAAAAATATTCTCGCCGTGATTTCTTTAAGGCGTCTGGCCTGATCGCAGCTGGTGCCGTTGGCGGCCCGACTGTGCTGGGTGGCCTGCGGAAAGCCGAGGCGGCAGCGCCGGAAGTGGCTCCCATGGAGTCCCATTTCTCGGCGTGCGACATGTGTTTTAACAAGTGTGGATTGATTGCCCGTTCCGAGAACGGCGTGGTCACCAAGCTTGATCCCAACCCCAAATTTCTCAAGTCGCGGGGTATGCTCTGTGCGCGTGGCAATGCGGGCATCAATCAGGTGTATGACCCGGATCGCCTCAAGTACCCCCTGCTGAGGGTGGGCGAGCGTGGTGAGGGTAAGTGGAAACGCATTTCATGGGACGAGGCGCTTGATTTGGCCGCGTCCAAGATGGAAGAAGTCCGCAAGAAGTACCTGCCGTGTGGCCATCTCTTTTCTGCTGGCACCGATCTGCAATCGCAGTTCGTGGGCCGTTTTGCCGAAGTGTATGGCTCATTCAATGTGACCTCGCACGAATCGCTCTGTCTGGTTTCAAACAACCGGGCATTCCTCGATACGTTCGGCGAAGTGCCGCACCCAGATGTGCTCAATTCAAAATATATCATCATGGCTGGGGCCAACCGTTTCGAGGCGCTGGTCACCCCGGATTCCATGGATCTGATGACCACCATGCGTGAGAACGGCTGCAAGCTGGTCACGCTGGACCCGCGCTACACCAAGACCGCGGCGCTGTCCGACGAGTGGTATCCTATCAAGCCGGGTACAGACATGGTGTTCATGCTGGCGCTGGCCCATGTCATCGTCGGCGAGAAGCTGTACGACGCACAATGGATCGAAGAAAAGACCTACGGCATCGAGCAGTTGGCCGAGCATGTAAAGCAATACACGCCCGAGTTCGCTGCTGAAGAATGTGGCATCCCTGCCAAGGCCATAGCCCGTATCGCTCGTGAAATCGCGGCTGCCGCTCCGGCTGCCATGATTTATCCGGGCCGTCGCAGTTCCGATTACGAAGATTCCACCCAGATTCGCCGCGCCTTTGCCATCGTCAATGGTCTGCTCGGCAACTGGGATCGCCCCGGTGGCCTGCTGGCCGCCCGCGCTGTGGGTTTGAAAGGCGTGCAGTATGACGCGCCGTGGTATGACGACAACCATTATGACCGTGTCGACGCCGACAAAGTGCCGATGATGTTCGAGCACGAGGGCAGCTTCCTGCTCACCCGCGATGCGGTTCTGGCTGACGATCCCTATGAGGTTCGTGGCTGGCTGGTTTACAAAACCAACCCCATGGGCACGGCGCCCAATCGCAAGAAGACCATCGAAATGATGAACAAGATGGACTTCGTCACTGTGGTTGATATCGCCATGTCCGACACCGCCTGGTATGCCGATCTGGTGCTACCGTCCCAGAGTTATCTGGAACGGGCCGACCCATGTTCCGGCCTGCAGGGTTCGAGCGCCTGTGCCTGTGTCATCAAGCGTGACCCGGTCATTGACCCGCTCTATGAATCCCGCGCCTGCTTTGATGTCATGAAGGGGCTGGCTGAGCGCATGGACCTCGGCGAATTCTTTGATTTTACTATCCCCGAATATCGGGAGAAACAACTGGCCGGTCTGCCCAAGGCCGAAGAAGTGCTGGACCGCGACGGCGTCTATTACAACCCGAGCAAGGTTTACGGCATCTACGAGGGCAAGGTTTACAAGACCCTGTCCAAGAAGGTGGAGCTGTACAACCAACGCTACGAGCAGATGGGCATCGACCCGCTGCCGGTGTACACGCCGCCCACCAAGGTTCCAGCCAATCAGTTCCGACTGGTCATTGGCCGCAACGCGCTGGTGACCCAGAGTTCCACGGCCAATAACGAACTGCTCCACGAGTTCGTGCCGACAAACACACTCTGGCTCAACCCGCAGGCCGCACAAAAATTGAACATCGCTGACGGCGACGTGGTGCAGGTTTCCAGCTCTGTGGGAACGCAGGAACTGAAAGCCGAAGTCACGGACAAGATCAGGACGGACACGGTGTATATGCTCACCGGATTCAACACCCTGTCCACCCGACAGCATCTGGCGCACAACAACGGCGCATCCATCGCCGATATTCTTGAAGGGGACATTGATGCCATCACCGGCAACGCGGCCCTGCATACGACCTTTGTCACCGTAACAAGGAAGGTGGCGTAATGGCACAGCAACTTGCAATGGTCATTGATGCGACCAAATGTATCGACTGCAAAGGATGTGTGGCGGCCTGCAAGGTAGCCAACAACGTCCCCGAAGGCCAATGGCGCAACTGGATCAAGCAGGACGAAGGCACTCCGACACCCGGCGTGCTGCCCACTGCCAAGACCCGGTTCCAGCCCGGTGCCTGCATGCACTGCGAAAACCCCACCTGTGTGGACGCCTGTCCCACCGGGGCGACGTATAAAGACAAGGAAACCGGCGCGGTCATCATTAATGATGCACTCTGCATCGGTTGCGGCAACTGCATCCCGGCCTGCCCGTACAACGCGCGGTTCAGGAATGCGGTCAAGCGCAAGGCTGACAAGTGCAACTACTGCCCCGAACGCAGAGCGCATGGTTTGTTGCCCGCCTGTGTGGACACCTGCCCGACCAAGGCGCGTGTCTTCGGCGATATCAATGATCCCGAAAGCGAAGCCGGACGCCTCTTCCGCAAGAACAAGGCGAAGCTCGTTCAGGTGGCGGCCAAAACCGACACCAAGCCGAACATGTACTACATCGGCGACCCCGGCCTGCAAGACTGGGCAGGCGAGGCGGTTATCCCCGCTTCCATGATCGCCATGAAGGAATCGGCACCGTTCATCAAGGGTATCGTTGGCCTGTCAGGCCTCGGCGTCCTTGCCATGCTCAGCCGACAACTCTTTGTGAGTTCCGACGAAAACAAGGAGAATGACGATGCCTAATCAAATGTACAAACGGCACGACCGCTCCGACATATTCATCCATTGGTTCAACGCGGCGTGCTGGATTTTACTCCTGCTTACCGGCGTTGGCCTGATCCAACATTCGGCCATCGACCCGTTCGGCTCCGGGTATCCCGAAGCACTGCGCGCCATGGTCGGCGGTGGCGGCAATCTGCTCACCATCCACGAAGGTATCGGCCTGCTCTGGATTCTCGGATTCGTGTTCTATCTCATCGTCAATTTCAAGGGCGCGAAGTTCTTCCTGTCCGAAGTCTTCCCGGTCAGCCCGGAGCGTGATGTTCCGTGGCTGTTCAAGAAGATGGCGCTCATGACCATCGGCCCCAAGGTTCTGAAAGACCCGACTCTGCCGGACCAAGGATATTACAACATGGGCCAGAAAGTGTTTGCCCAGGCAAGCGTGGTTGGCGGCATCGTCATCGCCGTCACTGGCATCATCATGTGGCTGTCCGACCGCTCCTTGGGAGCCGAGGCAGTCGGCATAGTGAGTTGGTCCATCTTCCTGCACTTCATCGGTGTAGGCCTGGTCTTCGCGGGCCTGCTGGTCCACATTTACATGGCGGCCATCTCGCCGGAAGAACGCCCCGGATTTATGTCCATGTTCACGGGCGTGGTCCCCGGTGACTACGCCAAGCATCACCACAGATTGTGGTGGGAAAAGATCAAGACCGAGAACAAATAGATTTTCGGATTAGATATTGGTTGAAGGGGTTGTATCTGAAAGCGAGGGGCTGAAAGATACAGCAAAAATAAACCCGCTTTATTAAGGGAGTGTATGATGCACAAAAGATTATTTGCAATCGCCATGATGTTGGTTTTCGCCGTAACGGCGATGGCTGGTGTTGCTCTGGCCGCAGAGGGCAAAGCTAAGCCCAAGTTCAAGGAATTCCACTCTATCGTGGATTACAAGTTCGTGGCGAAATACGCCAAAATGCCCAAAGCCAAGAATGCGATGATCGTTGATTCGCGTCCTTACAAACCCAAGTTCGTTGCTGGCTACATCCCGACTGCCGTGTCCATCCCGACCAGCCAGTTCGACAAGATGGTTGACCAGCTGCCCGCAGAAAAAGATGCTGTTGTCATCTTCTATTGCGGCGGATTCACTTGAGGACTCTCTCATAAAGCTGCCTGGAAGGCAGAAAAACTCGGTTATACCAACGTCCACGTCTACGCAGCCGGTTACCCGGACTACAAAAAGCAGGCGAAGTACACATCCATCGGCCTTGAGGCCCTCAACACCATGATGGCCAAAGGCGAGCAGTACATGCTCGTCGATGCCCGTCCCTATAAAAAATACCTCGCTGGCGCTATTCCGTCCGCTATCGGCATTCCTGTTAAGGACTTTGCTGCCAAGCGCGGCATGCTGCCAGTGAACAAAGCTGAAACCACACTGGTTTACTACTGTGGTGGTTACAAGTGCGGCCTGTCTCACAAGTCCGCCAAAATGGCCCGCTCCTTGGGCTACAAGAAAGTTGTGGTTGCCGAAGCTGGCTACCCCGGTTGGAAAGAAATGTTTGGTGGAGCCGAAGCCATGGCCGTCAAAGCTGGCGAAGCTGAAGGCGCAGTCGACGCCGAATGGTTCCTGGCAACCATCAAGTCCGACCCGGACGCCATCACCCTGATCGACGTGCGTGATCCCGAAGAATACGCTGCCGGTCACTTCCCGTCTGCAATCAACATGACTGCTGATGTCATGGAGAAGAAGATCGACTCCATCCCAAGTGACAAGCCCATCGTCTTCTCCTGCGCCACTGGCGCTCGCGCTGGCGAGGCTTTCTACATGTACATGGACATGAAGCCCAACGCCAAAAACGTGTACTACCTTGAAGCCACCAATGACTTCAATGAAGACAACACATACGACGTACATCCTAATAAATAGGGATTAACGATAGATCGCAGAGCCGGAGGTCGGACCGACGTCCATCTCCCTCCCTTCGGCTCTGCACTCTCTGTACTCAAACAGGGTGAGGACACGGTATGCTGAGATTTACTTCTTCCGTAGCATGTATGCTCCTTGCCCTGTGTCTTTTTTCCGGGAGAGCCGTTGCTTCGGATGACGCTATCTGGTGGGGAACCGCCGCTCGTGACGCCGAAGAAAACGGGTACAAGCTCATTGACACCAAAGGGCTGGACGGGCTGCTCAAGGCTGGTGGTGACGTTCTCGTCATCGACGCCCGCGCCGACTACGAGTTCGAAGCCGGACACATTCCGGGTTCTGCCAATCTGGAGTTCGACCTCGGTGACAAGCTCGGTTTACCCGATGCAAAACGGGCCACTCTCGGCGAGCTGGCCGGGCCGGACAAAAAGCGCACGCTCGTCCTCTACTGCCGCAGTTTTCGCTGACTGCGTAGCGGCATCGCAGCACGCTGGGCAGCGCGCATGGGGTATACGGAAGTGTACAGATATCCGGCAGGATATCACGGTTGGAAAGAAGCCTTCCCCGATCAGGTGGATGGTGACGAAACCGCCAAACATGTGCTGGCTGTAGGCGATGCCTTCCCGGATTGCCGAGTAGCTGTCTTAAGTGGCGATGCGGATCGGAAGTATCTCGGCTTGCCGCCCGATGCCAAATGGCTGGCATTGTCTGACCTCAATGCGCGGTTTGTACTCATCCAGATGTACAACACCATGTGCAACGATTGTGTGAGTGAGACCAAGGAATTGACCCGATTCTTCAAGGTCGTGGAGGCGGACCCGGTACTCGCCGGCCAGCTCAAGATTATCGGCGTTGGTATCTACAACACCAACCGGGACGTGGTGCGGTTCAAGAAGCATTACGGCGTACTCTACCCGCTCTTCTCGGATCGGCATGGACAGATTTTCGAATGTCTTGGTCAGGCGGAAGTGCCGCTGGCCTATCTGGTTCGGGCCAAGGGTGATGGAACGTGGATCATTGAATTGATCAAGCGCGGCTACTTTGAGCCGGACGAAAAATTTCTGAACACCTTGCGACAGGCCGTAGCCCGTTCCGAGGAGTTGGATTAGCCGCCGATCTCCGTGAGTATCATCACGGCAAGGTCTGCGGCATGGAGATAGACCGGGTGCGGTTCACTCTGGGAAAGCGCATCCCGGAACCGACGCACCCATGGGAGCATCTCCAGACGGGCAAATTCACGCCCCTTGGCTTCCAGAGCCGGGTCATCATCAGCCCAGGCCGTGGCAAGCAGATGGTAGAGGTACTCAAGCTCGATGCTGATATGATCGGGCGGTTCATTGGAGTCGAGAGCCACTTCCAAACCGCATTCCCCAAGGCGGGAGCGCATGGATACAGCAGAATCGCCCATGATACGGGGCGCTTCACCAAGATGGCAAGACTCATAGAGCGGCGCGGTCACACCGCCGCTGGCAGCGATGAAGAGGCGGACATATTCCGTTTCCAGAACAGTCAGACTCGCTATTTCCGACGGGTCTGGTCGGGAATCTTGCAGATTGTGCAATGAATCCGTAAGGTGAGCAAGTTTTTCAGGGGCATGGGCCAAAAGTTCGGGCACTCCGACGTCTAGGATAGCCGCCCAGCCATCGCTGTCCGGGCCGCGAAAGATGGTGGCCAGAAGCTC
>JAFLJT010000075.1 GCA_022712855.1 Pseudodesulfovibrio sp.
GGTGGGTGTTGGAAAATTCTGTTTTATGTTGGGTGTAGAGTTGAATCTTTGATGTGTTGGACATTCAATAAAAGGCACAAAATTATGCGTATCCTCGGCACTATACTTATCATTATCGCGGCCCTCGTCCTCTGGGACGTGTCATGGTGGTTCGGCTTCGGCGTTTCGCCCATGAGTCCGTGGTCGCTCAAGCTGATGGTGAACGAAGGTCGCGCGCCAATCATCCTCGATGTGCGGACCAAGTCGGAATTCGAATCGTTTCACATCCCCGGTGCGGTTAACGTTCCGGCACCCGCAACCCTTGCCGAGCTGGCCTCTGCTTCGCCTGATCCGACCAATCCCATTGTCGTTATCTGCATGTCCGGCCACCGCTCTCCACCCGTGGTCAGACAGCTCCAGAATGGCGGTTACACAGATGTTCTCAACTTGACTTGGGGCATGATGGCGTGGAAGCTTTTTGGCGGGGATACGACGTCGGGGCCGTAATAGTCTCGTGTACCTTTTCGATCTTTCCAACAGGATAAAGGCCGTCATTGACCCCATCCACTCTCTGCCGTAGTTTTACTGACAATGAGTAAAGATACTGAAATCATCGACACTGGCGCTTCCGTAGGCTTGGTGCAACGGCATACGTTCACATTTGGCAAGACGGGCGATACGTTGAAGCTGGAGAGCGGGCGCGAGCTAGCGTCGGTGCATCTGGCGTATGAGACGTGCGGTACGTTGAATGCGGACAAAACCAATGCTATTTTGGTGTGTCATGCGCTGACGGGCGACTCGCATGTGGCGGGCTATTATCAGGAAGATGATCCCAAGCTGGGCTGGTGGGAGATCATGGTCGGGCCGGGTAAACCTCTTGATACGGATAAATATTTTATCATCTGCTCCAACGTCATAGGCGGATGCATGGGGTCGAGCGGGCCGGTGACGCGCAACCCGGAAAAAGACAAGCCGTATGGCACTGATTTTCCGGTGGTGACCATTGGCGATATGGTCAGTTGTCAGCGGCGGCTTGTTGATTCGCTGGGCATCGAGAAACTGCTGGCTGTGGTCGGTGGTTCTGTGGGCGGTATGCAGGTGCTGGAATGGTCGGTGCGGTACCCTGATCGGGTGTGCGCGGCCTTGCCATTGGCAACGACGACCAAACATTCGGCGCAGGCCATTGCTTTTAATGAGGTGGCGCGACAGGCGATCATGGCCGATCCCAAGTGGAATGGCGGTGATTATTATGAGTCAGGACGGCCCGAACATGGGCTGGCTGTGGCGCGTATGGTCGGGCACATTACCTATCTTTCTGACGAATCCATGCGCCATAAGTTTGATCGCAAGTTGCAGGATCGTGGCGAGGTGTCCTTTGATTTCGAGGCGGATTTTCAGGTGGAAAGTTACCTCCGTTATCAGGGCAATAAATTTGTGAATCGGTTCGATGCCAACTCGTTTTTATACCTGACCAAGGCGGCGGATTATTTCAATCTGGAAAACCAGTATGGCGACGGTTCGCTGGTAGCTGCATTTTCTCGGGCCAAGTGTCGGTATCTGGTGATCTCGTTTACGTCCGATTGGCTCTACCCGACCTATCAGTCCAAGGCGATGGTCAAGGGCATGAAGAAGAACGGACTGGACGTCAGTTTCTGCGAGATTGAAGCCCCGTGGGGGCATGACGCATTTTTGCTGCCCAACGAGCGGCTGGATAAGCTCATCGGTGGTTTTCTAGACCGCGTTCATGCCGAATGCGCATTGGGGGCTGACAATGAGATTTGATCTTCAGGTCATCGCATCATGGATTGAGCCGGAGGCGACGGTTCTTGACCTTGGCTGCCGTACTGGTTCGTTGCTTGACCATCTCCGGCAGGAGAAGGGCACCAAAGGGACGGGGATTGAGATCGATCAAGAGGCGGCTGGCGAAGCTATCGCAAAAGGGCTGTCTGTCATTCATGGTGATATCTATGAAGAGGTCGAGGATTATCCTGATAATGCGTTCGATTACGTGATTCTTTCTCAGACCTTGCAGCAGGTGTATGACCCTGAAAAACTCATCCGCGAGATGTTGCGTGTGGGGCACCGTTGTATTGTCTCATTTCCCAATTTTACGCACATGAAGAACCGTTTTCAGATGTTCTTTACAGGCCGCGCTCCGGTTTCCAAAGAGCTTCCTTACGAGTGGTTCAACACGCCCAATATCCGGGTTATCCCGATTACTGATTTTCGTCGATTTTGTGTGGGATTGGATGCTCCCATCGTCAAGGAAGTCGCTATTTCCACGCACCATCACGATACCAAGGGCAGGACGATCACGTTCCTGCCGAACCTATTTGCCACCTTTGGTATCTTCATGCTCGGTCAGGTGGGCGAGTAGGCTCCGCACACAAAAATGCGTTCAGCCGGGTGCAATACACTCTCAGTTCGTCATGAACTGACAATGTATTGTGTCCGGCTGAACGCGTTTAATCGTATGGCGAACAGCGGGCAGTTAGGCCAGTGCAGCCTTGACGGTATCTACCAGCTTGCGGGTGTCGATGGGCTTGGTAAAGGTTTCGACCACGTCGAAGACCTTGGCCAGTTCCACGATGGCTTCCGGGTTGAATGCTTCGCCGCCGGAGATGGCGATGAACTTGTGGGAGCGGTCGGACTTGATCAGCTCGCCCATGACTTGCAGCCCGCCCTTCTTGGGCAGGAAGATATCAATGATACTCAAATCGATATCCTTGTCCTGGCACATGCGGATCGCTTCTTCACCATCAGCGGCTTCGACAACGGCAAACCCTTCTGCTTCCAGTACGGACCGGAGCAATTCACGAATCATCGGTGCGTCGTCTACAACTAAAATAGTCTTCATATAATCCCCTCTCTCTATCTTGTCTGTTTATTGAAAAACATTATTTGCTTCGTTACTTTAACTATTAGCACTTTTTGGGCAACCTGCAAATTATGTTATTATTTTTATTCGGCGACATTGTCATCCTTAATATATTGTAGCGCAGATTGGACCTCGCCTTCAAGGGTTTTGAGTTCTCGTTTGGCAGAGGGTTCGTCTTTCTGCTTGCAGAAAAACTCCAATTGTTCAGCCACTGCGCCAGCGCGTTGTGCTCCCACCGTACGGGCTGACCCTTTTATGGAGTGGGCCAGACGTTTGGCGCTCTGCCAATCCCTGTTGGCAACGTACCCTTGAAGCTCTTCCAGTTCGGCTGGAACATCCCGCATGAATATTTCATCCATACGCGCGAGTAAATCCTTGCGCCCACTGAGCATCTCCAGCGCTGTTTCGCGATTATACGGTGCATGATCCCGGCTATCAGCGATTTCGGGCGGGGCGGCGTTCTCATTGAGCGGCAGGTTGTCCATGGCTCTGGCGATGGTGGCGTAAAACTCGCTCAGCTTGATGGGTTTGGCGATGTAGTCATTCATCCCCGCTTCGAGGAATCGCTCCCGGTCGCCTTTAAGGGCGTGCGCGGTGAGAGCAACGATGGGAATGTCCGGGTCAAGTGCGCCGGAATTGTGGTTACGGATGGCGCGGGTGGCTGAGATGCCATCCATTATCGGCATCTGCACGTCCATGAGGATAATGTCGAACGCTTCGTTCTTCACAGCCTCAAGTGCCTGAACACCGTTTTCCACGGAGACACACTGGAATCCTTGCTCGATCAGCAGGGTGGATGCAAGCTCCCGGTTCAATTCGTTATCGTCGGCCAGCAGGACCTTGAGGTTGGTCAGGCCCATGGTTTCAATGTCGAGTTCTTCGTCGAGTTCATTGTGAATGGCCGCCGGGTCACCCACGGTGAATCGTGCGGAAAAGGAAAAGGTACTCCCATTGCCTTCGGAACTCGTGACGCTGAGATTGCCGTGCATCAACTCCACAAGCAAGGTGCAGATGGCAAGGCCGAGGCCGGTGCCACCATGTTTACGCGTGACGGAATCATCGGCTTGTAAAAAAGATTTGAAGATGGCGAGCTGCTTGTTACTGGGAATGCCGATGCCTGTATCCGCTATCGCGAAATCCACGGTGATTTCATCACCCTGTTTAGGCGTTGCCGGTTCGGCTGCCAGGGAGAGGGATACGTCAATGCCGCCAGTTTCCGTAAATTTGATCGCGTTGGAGACAAGATTGATGATCACCTGCCTGAGGCGGGACGGATCACCAACAAGGGCTTGCGGGACGTTCTCATCAATGTCGAACGTCAGGTTCAACCCTTTACCCATGGCTTGTAATCGATGAATATCCAGAGCGGATGAGATGGTCCTTCTGATATCGAAATCGATGGCTTCCAAGGTCAGCTTCCGAGCTTCGATCTTGGAGAAATCAAGGACGTCGTTGATGACGGAGAGGAGCGAATTGCCCGCTTCCATAACCCGTTTTAGGTAGTCATTTTTCTTGTGGCCGTCTGCTTCGCGCAGGGCGAGTTCCGACATGCCGAGAACCGCGTTGAGCGGTGTACGGATTTCGTGACTCATGTTGGCCAGAAAAGAGGATTTTGCACGGGTGGCCGAGTCCGCTTTTTTCATGGCCCCCACCAGTCTGGTGGACTTGTTGGTCAGTTCGGAATTGGCCTTTTCCAGATCTTTGGTGCGTTGACGAACACGATCTTCCAACTTGTCGTGCGCCTTTTTCAAGGCGTCCTCAGCCCGTTTTCTGGCTGTGATGTCAATGCCCAGAACCATGATCATGCGTTCGCTTGACGAGTCGGTCATGGGGCTGCATTGCAGGTGAAAAGTCCGGCCTTTTGCGTCGGTCCAATCCCATTCCACGGCCCGGTCCATCTCCATGGCGTCCATGGGCGGACAACCGGTGCAGGAATCCCCCGTGCAATGCAGGGCATCCTGACAGCTTTTCCCTTTTGGGCTGCCGAAATACTTACGGAAATACCGATTGGCGTAGCGGATGCTCTTGTCCGGGTAGAGATGGTAGACGATGCCGGGTAGGGATTCCATGAAGAAAATCTGTCGCTGCTGCTCACGGCGCAGATCTTCATCGGACCTGCGCAGCTCGGTCAGGTCCAGTGTGGACACTGCCAATCGGGAGACTTCGCCCCACGGGTTGGGAACAGGAACGATGGAGTGGACCAAAGATTGGTTCTCCACATCTTCCTCGAAACGGACGGGTTTTCCTGTGTTAATCGCTTCCTGCGTCTTGGTCCGGCGGCTTTCCACCGAGTTTTCAGGCAGTAGGTCGTAGATGTTCAATTGCTCAAATTCTTCGGCTTTTTTCATGCCGAAAAGTTTGGCTGCCGCATCGTTGGCTGCCAATATATAGCCGCTCACATCAAGGACGTATGCGGCCTCCACAGAGGAGTCGAGTAAGGCTCGCGAAGTCTCGCCCAGCGATACGTAGGACGTCGGCTTCGCAGGATTTTTTTTCAGTGCCATTGGGGTGTTACCGTTGTTATTCCTTCAAGCTTTCGATGACCTTGCGGGTCCTGGCTGCCAATTCGGTCAGCTCTTCGGTGTACCCGGTGGAGTTGGACATTTCAGAGACGGTCCTGGCTGCGATGTCGCTCACCAGTTCGATGTTTCGGCTCATCTCTTCGGTGGTTGCGGACTGTTCTTCCGAAGCCGAAGCGATGTTGGATACCTGAACTGCATTGCTGTTAACCAGTGTGACAATCTCTCCCAGAGTTTCGCCGCCCAGATTTGCCTTTACAGAAGCTTCTTCTGCGGCCTTTGCCGAGGCGTCAACCCGGTTGATATTTTCCCGGGTTGAAGTCTGGATTGCCTGAATATTCTCGCCTACTTCGCGAGTTGCGTCCATAGTCTTTTCAGCCAATTTGCGGACTTCATCCGCAACAACGGCGAATCCGCGTCCAGCATCGCCAGCGCGGGCAGCCTCAATGGCCGCGTTGAGCGCCAGAAGGTTGGTCTGGTCCGCGATGTCGTTAATCACATTCATGACCTTGCCGATGGCATCGGCCTGCGTGCCCAATTCGTTCATGGACCGCTTAAGGTTTTCGGTTCCTTCGCGCACCTTGTCGATGGCATGGACCGCATCGCCGACAATCTTGGCGCCTTCGTCAGCAGTGGTCCGGGCGGTGTCGGAATTTTTCGCTGCCTCGGCTGCGTTCTGGGCCACGTTGATGACGACTTCCTTCATTTCGTTCATGCCAGTCATGGTTTCGTTCAGGCTATTGCGCTGCTCTTCTGCGCCTTCGATAACAGTCTGGAACTGCCGCGCAAGGCTGGTTGCCTTTTCGGTCATCTCTTCGGAGACCTGTCCGGCGGTCTGGGCCACTGTATTCATGCGATCAAGGAGCTGGTTGAGCTGGCCCACATGATCCTGAACACGGCTTAAGGTCTCTTCGGCCTTGTTCGCCTGTTCTTGGGCATCCGCAGCGCTTTGCTCGGAACAGGTCAAACCGTCCTTGATGGAATGTTCCATGGCTTCCATGGCGACCTTGAGTTTTTGCATCCTGCCAATGAAGTGGCCGTCGATCTTCGCATCCAGGTTGCCACTATCCACTTCCAAGGCGAATTCGGTCAGTCTTATGAGGGGAAGGTTTACATCGCGTCGGAAGAGCCACAGGAAGATCAATCCAAGCAGCATGGCGATGACCACTTGGGCGATGGAGGTCTTAATCAGCGTCGCAAAGATGTGGTCCGTGAAGAACTTGCGTTCCGTGATGACACTTTCGGTGATGTCGTCAATATAGACGCCCATGCCGATGATCCAGCTCCAATTATTGAATTTCTGTACGTAGGAAAGTTTTGGAAAGCGCTCATCCGTGGTGCCGCCGCCCTTTTTGGGTTTGGGCCAGAGATAGGTGACAAATCCCTTTCCAGTCTTGGCAGTGGCTTTGACCATGGCTCCAAACAGATTCATCGTGCCGTCGGTCATGACTGGCTCGGTATCGAGATCAACCTGATACATGGTGGAACAACCATACTTGGGATTGTCCAGTACCTTTCCGTCCAGCGTGGGAGCCGTGGGGTGCATGACCATTTTCGGGATGGGGGAGGAATCGTCATTGATCCAGAAATAACCGCCGTCAGGCAGACGCATCTTTTTGACCGCTTCCAGCGCTTCCGCCTGCATCTGCATTTCAATATCTTCCAACCATGCGCCTGTGCCGAAGATCCAGTTCAAACCAGGCAACAGTCGGACGTAGGAAATCTTGAGTTTGGGCTCTTCTTCGCCCGGTTTGGTCCACAGGTAGTCAACCACGCCCTCGCCGTTTTCTTTGCACACCTCGACCATCTCATTGAAGAGGAATGTGCCTGCCGGGTCTTTGAATCCGGACAGGTCCTTGCCATTGAGAGCGGGCTTGATGGGATGCATGATCATGACCGACTGCATGTCGTTGATCCAGATGTAGTTGCCGCCGTCGTAGCGTGCTCCGGCAACGATGTCTGCGATGGCCTGTTCAAGTTCGGCCTGCTTCATGACATCTTTGTTGGTCTCGTAAAAATTCATCGCCTGGCTGTACACAGCGTCCAGAACCATTTTCAGCTCATCGCGTTTTTTCTGCTTGAGTTTTTCGATGTTCTGGGATTCGTCGTAGAATCGTTTGATGGTGGTGTAACCGACGCTGACGAGGTTTTCCAACTCGTTCTTTCTGCGCTCATAGATATTTTCTTCAGTCCTGTCGGCGCTGTTCTGGGCGAATTGGTTCAAACTGACATAGAAATATGACATGCTCAAACAGGCTGATATGAGCAACATACCGACCAGAAATGCTATAATTCGCCCTTGAATTGTGTTGAGCGCTTTCATAAAGATTGTCCCCTTCGTGATAACTGTTGGTGCTAGCCTCCGCTATGAGTGTTGCCGCCAATCACTCATTTGACACTTGTCCAGCATAAAAACTTTATGAAATCATCGCTCTTTGGTCAATATAATAATTGGTACTGACTGGCGACTCAATCACGGTGTTTATCGTGTTGATTCACCGTTGGTGCGCACTTTTAGGGAGCTTTTCTGGGTTTTCAAGCAGCGCCGTCAATGTTATCAATCAGCCATGGACCATCAAGGCATGATTATACGTCCTCCCAGCGAAGGCGGGAGCATTCTGTTACAGGTGACTCTTGGGTGCTCTCATGGCAAGTGCGCTTTCTGTGGGGCGTATCAAGGCAAACCGTTCGGGATTAAGGATCGCGAAACAATTCGGCGTGATATACAGTTTGCTGCCACCCACTGTCGTCGGCAGCGTCGTCTCTTTCTTTGTGACGGCGACGCCATGATCATTCCTCAAAAGCGCTTGCTAGAAATACTGTCTGACATTCGCGAAACGCTGCCGTGGATTACTCGCATAGGGACGTATGCCAGCGCCAAGAGCCTGCGGCTCAAGACTGACGCTGAGCTTGCTGAACTGAAAGAAGCGGGTATCGGGATAGTCTACATGGGCCTTGAGTCGGGGGATGACGCCATCCTTTCCGCCATGCACAAAAACGGGGATTCCGCCTCTATTATCGAGGAGGGCCGCCGGGCCAAACGGGCGGGCTTCAAGATCAACGTCACTGTCATCAACGGTCTTGGTGGTGTCGAAAATTCCATGATTCACGCCCGCGAAACTGCACGGGCACTGACTGAAATGGACCCGGACCAGATTGGCGCACTCAGCCTTATGCTCATCCCCGGCACCGAGCTGCATGACAGGCACGAGCGCGGTGAATTTGTCGTGCCGGACGCCTATGCCATCCTCAAGGAATTGCGGGAAATGCTCGCCGGACTCACGCTCACTCGCGGTCTGTTTCTTGCCAATCACGCCTCAAATTATCTGCCGCTCAAAGTACGTCTTCCTTCGGGCAAACAAAAAGCCCTCGCCGAACTCGACGAAGCATTGGCGGGCATGACGCCGCTGAGATCTGAATCTTCTCGACGTCTGTAGAACGCCTGTCGAATGATTGAGGAGGGGCGAAGAGGCCCTTTCTAGAAGCGAGTACTCACGATTTCCACCTCTCCACCTGGAAGCACTGAATCGCCACCGCTCAGAATGGCGATGCCGTCGGCGTGCGCCATGGCGAGCATGGGCGGGGTGTCTTTTTTGATAAGAGGCGTTGCCACGATGGTTGCGCCCTCGATTGCAAGGGAGCAGAAGAGCAGCCATTGGCCGCCGGGTTTGGCGGATATGCCGTTTTCCAGGCGGGCCATGATCGGGGTTTCCAGATCAGGCAGGCCGCGCAGACGCCGGATGGCGGTGAGGATGATGGCGTGGAAACAGGCAAAGACCGCGCCGGGAGGACCGGGCAGGCAGAAGAGCAGGGTGTTGTCCTTGTGTGCAGCGAACATGTTGCGGCCGGGACGAAGGTCAACGTGATTGAAAATTGTGGTGAACCCCGCTTGTTTGGCACCCGTGCGGGCGAAGTCGCGTTCGCTCCGGCCTGTGCCGCCCGTGGTGATGATGAGGTCCGGCAGGTTGTCACTTGAAAGGACACTTACGAGGCGATCAAGATTGTCGGGAAGAACGCCGATTTCCGTGATCTCCATACCGCTTTGTTCAAGCAACCCCTTCGATACAATGAGATTGTCAGCCGGGAATCGTGCTGTGTCGCATTCGTCGCCGCAACATGGATCGGACAGCTCGCTGCCTACGGAAATGACCCGTGCAGTGGGTTTGGGGCGGGCATGGATGGATGAGACGCGGGTGCGGATCATGACCGCTGCGGCCTGCGGGGTGATGATTTCTCCGGCCCGAACGATGATTGTTTCCTGTTTGATTTCGCCACCAGCCGGGCGCACAAACCAACCGGAACGCACAGGGGTGCGTACCTGAATCGTGTCGCCATCAATGACGACATCTTCTTCGGCTAGAACTGCATCCGCTCCGTCGGGAACTATGCCGCCTGTCAATACTCGTGCGGTCGTTCCTGGCTCCACAGGCGCGGAGTCAATGGACTCGGCGCGGACGGTATGCGTGACGGTCAGCGTGACTGGTTTGATGGGGCCGGATTTTTCGATATCTGCCGTGCGCAGGGCATAGCCGTCGCGGAGAGAGCAAGGCTGTTCCGGGACGTCGCAGTACGCACACACATTGTGGGAGGCGATGAGGCCGACAGCCTCGTGGGGAGAAACGAGTACCGCCTCCCGCGGCCGGACCAGTTTGAGAAGACGTCGGATGGCTCGGCTGCGGGAGATGGTATCGCTCATGTTTACCTATTTTTTGGCTGTATCAAAAGCCGATGATTCGACCCTTGTCATTATATACCCAGAAACTGTCATCTTTTACATTACCCACCAGCGTGATGCCCGTTTTGCGGGCCAGATCTACGGAAAAACTCGTGGCAACTGCGGTGGACACCATGATCGGTATGCCGATGCGGACGACCTTGAGAAGAATCTCAGAGGCGACACGGCCCGTGGACACGATCATTTTGTCCTCGACTGGCACGTTGTCCAGAAAGCACTGGCCGCAAATCATGTCGATGGCATTGTGGCGTCCGATGTCCTCCCTGAACAGGAGCATTTCGTCCGGCGTACACAAGGATGAATTGTGGCACCCGCGCGTGGCATTGTAAAGGGTAGAGCGCTCGTGCAACTCTTTGGCAAGGGTCAGTATTTGTTCGGGTGTGACCTTGATGTCACCGTCCAGACGGCGTTTGGAGATGGTCGAGACATTGCGGCCAAAGTTGGTGCCTTTGCCACAGCCGGAAGTAATGGACCGTTCCATGACACGATTTTCCCACGGATCGTGGCAGGTTTCCACATCGGCGAGAATCCGTGTGCCCTCATCGCGGATAGTCAAATTCGTGATCTGATCCGGGCTGGAGATAAACGCATCGGATTTCAGAAAGCCTACAGCGAGATATTCCGGATACTTGGCTGTACAGAGCAAGGTGACCACTTCCCGGCCATTGAGCGTGATGGTCAGCGGTACTTCTTGTATTGATTTGATAGGCTTTTTGGTGAATCCGCCTTTATACTCATATATTTCGTAATCATAGGATTCCATGATCGTCTCCCTCTCGCCGTGATTTATAGTCGTTGGACATGGCATTTTTTCTTGTACTGACATATACTGCATCTATGTCACCTGACGCAAAAATAGGCCTTTTACCTTAAGTCTCACACTGACGAGGAAAACTCCATGGCAGTACCCATTATCTGTATAGTCGGCAAAAAAAAGTCTGGGAAAACAACCTTTATCGAGAAGCTGCTGCCGGAACTCAAAGCGCTGGGCATCCATGCGGGCACCGTGAAGCACGATGCTCATTCCTTTGAAATGGACCACGAAGGCAAAGACTCGTGGCGGCACCGTAAGGCCGGGTCCGAAACAGTGGTTGTGTCATCACCCACGCAGGTGGCGGTGATAAAGAGTGTGGATAAGGAACTGTGGCTGCCGGAGCTAGCTGAACAATTTTTCGCTGACCGACAACTTGTTATTGCCGAGGGATATTTCCGGTCTGATCAACCCAAGATCGAAGTGCATCGGTCCGATGCCCATACACACCCTCTGTGTGATTCCCAGAATGAGGCAGATAAACACCTGCTCGCCATGGTCTCAGACGTGGCAGTGGACACAGGCCAACCGACCTTCGGCCTTGATGAGGCAAAGGAAGTGGCAGTGTTCATCGCCCGGCACCATCTCGGATGGGTACAAAGCGGAATGTGGTCAGATCAGAAGAAGCCTCCGGCGGCTGGGGGAAGGGAGAGAAAAACCCTTTGATTCGCCCCGTCCTGGGGCTCACCCCTTCGGGGCGTTGCTGAAGACCGCAACTTCCAAATTCGCTGTCCTGCGGATTTGTGGAAAGGGTTCTTTCTCTCCCTTCCCCCAGACCCCCATCCCTCTCTTTTCCTAAACTTTTTATATGCGCAGTGCGCGCGGTTTGGGGAGAGTCGTGAGTCTGGCGCTTGATCAAAAAATAGGTATATTGGACTATTTTAAAGCAAAAAGACTCTAGCTCTAGACGGGCAAACCCTTGGCGCGACGATCTGCTTTCATCTTTTCAAGCAATTCGGTGGGTACATGCAGTCCGCCCTTGCCTTTGCCGAGGCTGATCTTCGGCTTCACTGTGCCGTGGAAGTCCGAACCGCCACTGACGAGGAGTCCGAGGCGTTCGGCCATCTCCTTGAACCCTTTGGTGGCCGCTTCGTTGTGTTCGGAATAGTGGACTTCCATGCCGTCCAGCCCCATTTTCATGAGCTCGCGGACAAGCGCTTCCGTCTTGGTGAAATTGAGTCCCAAAGCAAATGGGTGGGCGAGAATTGAGGTGGCCCCGATGTTGTTGAGGATGTCCATGGCCTGTTTGGGCTTGAGCTTGCGCTTGGGGACATAGGCCCGGCCATCGTCACCAATCCAGACCTTGAATGCCTCGTTGATGGATGAGCAGACGCCCAACGATACCAACTCCTGCGCGAAATGGGGGCGGCCAATGGTGCCTTGAGCACGGGCGGCAACGGCTTCGTATGTAATGCTGATTCCCTGTGTGCGCAGGATGTCGATAATTTCGTGATTCCGGGTCTTGCGGCCTTCGATAACCCAGTCGAATGCGGTCTTCAGCTCTTCAGGATCTTCCGGGATCCACAGGGCAACCACATGCATCCAGCCAGCGCCGTCGGGCGACTCGAGACTCAGTTCGCAGCCGGGGATAACTTCGATGCCAAATTCTTTCCCGGCCTCCATGGCCTCGGCCACACCCGAATAGGTGTCGTGGTCGGTCAGCGCGATGGCGTCCAGCCCAACATCTTTGGCGAGTTTGACCAGTTCAGTGGGAGTGAGTGTGCCATCAGACACCGTGGAATGGGTATGTAAATCGATGCTCATGATAGTGTCTTTGGTATTCGTATTTGATTAAATGGGAATATAGCGTATTGTCGCAGCAAAAGACTGTATAACAGTTGGCGGTAAGGTAGGTAAAGCAAGGAATGTCCGACTCGCAACATTCTATATTGGTGGTAGACGACAGCGACGACTACCGGAAGATGGTGTGCCATTATCTTTCGGAGTTTCCCTGCAGTATTGTTCAGGCTCGAGACGGCGAGGAGGGCGTTGAACTCTTTGCTGATGGTCAATTTGATCTTGTCATCATGGACATCATCATGCCGCTCATGGATGGTGTGGAAGCTATTTCCGCCATCCGCGAGATGGAAGCCATTAGTGGAGCCGCACCTGTCCCCATTCTTTCTCTGTCGGTGGAAGGTTCGGTGGAAACTGCGGTGGATTGTATCAATGCCGGGGCCACCCGTATGATTATCAAACCGGTCAGTCGGCGGGGTCTGGCAGATGCTGTGAGCGAACTGCTCGGTTTCGAAGGCGGTGACCAATGATGGTTGCCAGTCCCTCCCGCCTTGTGTAGTTTGCTCCCAGACCGCAAGGAGGAAACCATGGCGCTCAAAAAAGAACTTCTCGATATACTTGCTTGCCCCGCGTGCAAAGGGAAATTAACCGTGCAACCCAGCGAGGACGGCCTTGGCTGTGCCAAGTGCGCGGTTGTGTATCCCATCAAAGATGAAATCCCCATCATGATCGTGGATCAGGCTATTCCTGCAAAAGATTGGACTGGCTCAAAGTAGTTTTTTGGAATGACGAACAAAAGCCCCCGACTCGTATGAGTCGGGGGCTTTTTTATTATGTGGTTGAACAGTCAAAAAGAATTGTTAAATAGCCCAGGTATCCAGGTCGATGAGGCCGAGCCGGGCTGCATAGCGGATGAGTTCCACAGTGCTTTGCAGGCCGAGCTTCTTCATCAGATTGGTCCGATGGTTTTCCACGGTCTTGGGGCTGATGTAGAGTTTTTCCGCCACGTCCTTGGTGGTGAGACCTTCGGCCAGCATGCGCATGACTTCCTGTTCGCGTGAGGTCAAGGTGGAGTATGGGTCTTGTTCGCTGCCAGGTCTGTTCCCTTTGGCCTGCAAGAGCTTGAAGACCACTTCCTGCGACAGGGCGTTGTCCAGAAACAGTTCGCCCTTGGCCACGGTATCCAGCCCTTTGATGAGGTTGTGGGCGGCGGATTCCTTGATCATGTAGCCAGTGGCTCCGGCGCGGAATGCTTCAACGATGTAGTCTGCTTCGGAGTGCATGGAGATGATGATGAACTGCGTTTTTGGCAGCGCTTCTTTCAATTCACGGATCACCTGAATGCCATTTTTCCCGGGCATGGAGATATCCACAAGCATGATGTCGGGCTTGTGTTTTTTTGCCAGTTTGATGCCTTCCTTACCGTTACCAGCTTCGGCGATCACCGTGTATTTTTTGTCACGGTTGACTATGGTCTTGAGTCCTTCCCTAAAGAGCGGGTGGTCGTCAACGATCATGAGATCCATGTCTTATTGCCTCCTGGCATCCGTGATTGGAATGGTAAAAATAATTCTGGTTCCACTGTCCACAAGGGACTGTATTTCCATGGACCCGCCAATGAGGCGCGCCCTTTCTTCCATACTGCGAAGCCCCATACGTTTTTCTTCCAGGGCCTCGGCTCTTCGTTTTTCTACCAGAAATCCGCGTCCGTTGTCTTCTACTCGGACAAGTAAGTTGGGATGACTCTTGATCAGGCGTACCGTGGCCTTCGTGGCCTTGGCGTGTTTGCCCATATTGCCAATGGCTTCTTGAACCATTCTATAGATATTGATTTCCGAGTCAAAATCCAATGATAAATTGTCAATGCCGATTGCGAAAAACTCGATGTCCACACCCGTTCGGCTGGATGTTTCTTCGCATAACCGCTTTATGGCAAGGGTCAGGCCGAGCTGGTCCAGAGCCGGTGGCCTGAGACCGTAGGCGATATCACGCACCGAGGCGATGGCTCCACGGACGACCTCGGCAACGGCGTCGCTGCGCTGCCGCACTTGCGGTTCGATGAGTGCATGGCCGTCGAACAGCGTCTCCATGTTGATGACAATGGAGGAAAGATCCTGAGCCACGTTATCGTGCAGGTCGCGGGCAATACGTTGGCGTTCATCTTCCTGAATACGGATAAGCTGCTGGGTCAGGCTCATGATGTGGCCCTGTGCCTTTTCACGCTCTTCGGCCTCGGTTATTAGTTGCACGTTCGCTTCCAATAGTTCCGCAGTCCGCGTCTCAATGCGGTTCTCCATATCAGTATGGGCCAGTTTGAGTTCCGCCTCAAGCTCCTTATGGATGGTGACGTCGGTGAGAATCTTGAGCTGGGCGTCTTCGCCACCCCAGATGATGGGTTTGACCGTCATGGTCAGCCACTTGGTCTTTTTGTCTTTGGTGTAGACGCGAAAGGAAGCAACTCCATCTCGTTTTGTACCGGGAGTGAGGTCGCCAAACAACTCCATGGCCTTGGATTTGTCCTCGGGATGGACCATTTCCAATGGAGGGAGTTTTCTGAGTTCGTCAGCGGAATAGCCAAAAATATTTGTCATGCCTTCGTTGATGAACAAGGAGCAATCATCCTTGAAAACGACCACACCTTCCTGGGCATTTTCCACCAGCACACGGTAGCGTTCCTCGGATTCCATGAGTGCTTGCTCCGCCCGTTTTCGGGGCGTGACATCGATGAGAGAGACAATAACGCGAGAAAGGGTGTCCTGATATTCAGGGGGCACGAAAAAGTGGACCACAACCCAGATGATGTCGCCTTCCAAGGTGCGGTGAGTTATTTCGCCACAGTATTCGCAGCCGCCGGATGCCAGCAGGATCATTTCTTCGGTAAAGGCGGCCATGGAACTTTCGGTGAGCACCTTGTCGAGATTGCCGAGCAAATCGTCCTTGTTCTTGGCCTTGAGCAGTTCAAGGGTCGCCTTGTTGACGCCGACGACATCCACCAACTGAGCACATTTCCCCAGTTCTACCGGGTTGTCGTAGAAATATTTTCTGAAATCTTCCACACCTTCCGCTTTCAACTCGTCAAAATACGCCTTGAGCCGAGTCAGGTCTTCTTCCCACAAGGAGATGGGTGAATCCTCGAACAAGGTGCGGAACCGGGCCTCGCTCTCCATGACGGATGCTTCGGCGTGTTTGCGTTCGGACATGTCCCGGGAAACGCCTTGGTAGCCCAGAGGTTCATTCTTTTCATTATAGAGCCGACGGATGACGCTCTCGGCCCAGATGGTCGAGCCATCTTTGCGGTAGTGTTCCAATTCCAGCCGATTGACGTGTTCAAAGTCCCCATTGGCTTCCGCTTCTTTGCGGGTTTCCATGGCCTGTCTGATTTCTGCCATGGCTGTGGGTGTGAAGAGTTGCGGAAACTCGATTTCGAGGAACTCGTCGACAGTGTATCCCCATAAGTTGATCACAGAAGGGGTGGCAAAGGTGAATACGAGATCGTTGCTCAGTGTCCAGACTACATCCGTGATACTTTCGGCCAGCATTCTGTACTGCTGTTCGCTGCCCTTGAGGGCTTGTTCTGCCTTTCTTCGTTCAGTAATATCGCGCGAGATACCTTGATATCCCGCCGGTGTTCCGTCTTCGGTGAAGGTTCGTCGGATGACAGTCTCCGCCCATATGAAGGTGCCGTCCTTTGTGATGTGCTCCATTTCCAACCGATTGACGTGACCAAAATCCCCTTTGGCTTCGGCCTCGGCCCGAAGTTTTTGTGCGTGCCCAAATGTTATCAGGGCCTCGGGTGTGAACAGGGTGCGCATATCAAGGGCGGCGAGTTCTTCCTTGGTGTAGCCCCACATGATTTCCACTGACGGCGTGGCATAGGTGAAGGTGAACGCCGCATCCATAGTCCAGACCACGTCGGTGATGTTCTCGGCGAGGAAACGGTATTGTTGCTCACTTTCCTTGAGCGCCGTTTCGGCCCGTTTGTGGCGGGTGATATCCGTGACCATGCCCTCAACCGCAATGGGCGTACCGTTGACGTCTTTATGCATGATGAGACGCTGGCTGGCCCAACGGATGTCCCCTGATTTGTGGATAAACTGAAATTCGTAGTCTGGCCTGACGATTCCTTTGAGGTGTTCAGTCCATGCTTCTGCAAAATAGTCGAGCCAGTCAGGATGTATGATATCTCTGATTAAAAAAGGGTTCTCCAGGTATTCTGCATGGGTATATCCACTGAATTGTTGCACGGACGGGCTAATATATTCGTATCGGCCCTCTGGGATGGTGATCTTGAAAAAGATATCACTGGTTGAATTCGATATAAAATTGAGACTGCTCTGGGTGGTTGCCAGTTCTTCCTGGGCTTTGCGCCGTTCGGTGACATCGGTGATGATGCCTTCGATGGCGATAGGCGTTCCATCATGCTCTTTTACAACCGTAATGCGCTGGTTAACCCATTTTTTCGAGCCATCTCGATGCAGCAGGGGCGACTCGTATTCGTACCGGGACTCTCCCTTGTGAAATTCACTCCACCAGAGTTCGTATGTCTCGGTCCAGTCCTCGGGAATAAGGCTCTTGAAGAGCATGGGAGTGTTGTAGAAATCCTGAGGTTTGTATCCGGTGATGCTTTGGATAGCGGAACTGACGTAATCCCAACGCCAGTCCGTCAGCCGAAGGCGGAATAAACAATCACTGCTGTTTTCTGCCAAAAAATGGAGGTGGCGTTCGGTTTGCGTCAGTGCGTTTCTGAGGCGCATGGAATCCGAGGCATCACGCATGATGGAAATAGCGTGGGTGAGATTCCCTTCCTTGTCGAGGACCGGGTCAAATCGGGTCCAGACGGGGCACAGCCGCCCCTTTTGGGTGCGGAGAGTGTGTTCGCCTTCCCAACTCTTTCCGGACTTGACCGTCGGGAGGATGGTCTGCGTGTAAAGTGCGTATGTTTCTTCAGGGAGAATATCTACAATTGGTATTTTGCGCATCTCTTCGACGGTATATCCATAAAAATCCGTGAAAGCCTGATTCACGAAAATAGGGCGCAACTCCTTGTCTCGTATAGACATTACGACACCCGATGAGTCGAGCATCTGTTTGAATAGATGCGGGTTTATCTCAAGGTCGGCCATTTGCTCAGAAACATGAGCGTCCGATGATTTTGAAGAGTCTTTTTTCACGTTATTTCAAGGTGATCCATTCTATGTATTGATATGGTGGGCACAAAGCAGGGTTAACTATAGCCCATTCACAGAATAAATGGAAGATAGGCGCATTTTGCGCCTAGTTGTTGTTGAATAAAGCGTGAAAGCTTGATTATTTGGTGAGATTGCGAATCCAGGAGACGGCCAGGCGGGCGTGTTCTTCGGTGACCTGTTCCACCCAACCGGACAAATCGGTTTCGGCATCCAGCACATCCGGGCTGCCTTTGAGCGGGGCCACAACAATGGCAAACGGCTTGTTGTTCGTATCCCGCAGCCCTTCCAGTTGGGTTATGAAAGCGTGCCATTTGCCTGTTTCGCGGCCAGTGATGAGCCACAAGGTGGGCATGGGCAGTGCGGCCAAAGTGGCTCGGTCGGGCATCTGTTCTGGCGCGATGCTGTCATCCAGCAGGCAGACAAGATAAGCGGGGCTGTTCTCACCCGCATGAGTGGCCGCTCTGATGGCAACGATGGCACCGGGACCATTGCCCCACAATCCAGCGTTGCTGGCTTCCACTTGGGGAACAGAAATAAGGTGATCCAACGCCTTTCTTGTGTCGGCCAGGAGTCGATCCTCGCTGTCTGGTGTGCCTTCGTCACCGGCACATCCTTCGGGCATAAACGACAGGGACGCCACATTGCGTGCAGAAAGGGCGCGGGTGAAGCCGCGAATAATACTCGGCTCCACACACATATTGCCGTGGAGAAAAACCACACCCGGATGATTTTCGCCCACCGGGGGCAGGGAGGTATATGCCTTCAATTCACCGGACGATGCAGCAAAGCTCACTTCGTCTTCGCGCACATGGACCTTGCGTGGATAGTGGGCCATGCGGTCATCGTCGGTCATCAGGACAAAGCGCTCAATACGGTCATCCTTGGCAAGAAAGGTCACGGAGCCGAAAACCGGTTCATCCTCGTAAATGGACGGGCCGATGGTGTAGACGTATTTGCCGAATTTTTTCATACGACGCAGCGTTTTGTGCTTTGAGTCGTATATGAGGAAACGGCCGTA
>JAFLJT010000271.1 GCA_022712855.1 Pseudodesulfovibrio sp.
CAAATTCGAAGCCATCGGCGGCAAAGGAGCCTTCCAGGTTCTTCAGGTCACCGAGCAGCAGATCATGGATTCCATGATTCAGGCCAACCGCAACGGGCACATCGCCTGCACTCAGGGCGGCGAATCCTTTGCCGGAGCCAAACGAGCCAAAGAGCTCGGGCTGGTCACAGACGAAGAACTCTGCATCCTCGACTCCACCGCCCATCAGCTCAAGTTTGTGGAATTTCAGAATATGTACTTCGAAAACTCTTTCGCACCCGAATTCGAAGTTTCCCCGAATATGGACCTTGCCAACAAGCCCTCGCTGGTCATTTCCCCCGAAGAGAAAGAGAAACTTTCTGACGAGGAATATACCCGTACGACCGCTGACAAGGTTGTTGCCAAGCTCGGTCTAGAAAAGAAATAGTCGAGGTTTATGGTGGCAAAGAAACAACGCGCCGACCAACTGTTGGCGGGATCAGGGCTGGTTGAAAGTCGCGAGAAAGCCAAGCGCATGATCATGGCCGGAAAAGTCCATTACATGGACAAGGGCCAGAAAACGCCCGTCTCCAAACCGGGGCAGCAGTTTGCGCCCGACACCGAATTCACGGTGCCGGATGACAACCTCTACGTCTCGCGTGGCGCGCATAAGATCCTCACGGCCATCGAAGAGTTTTCCATTGATTTCAGTGGGAAAGTCGCCTTTGACGCAGGCGCTTCCACGGGTGGTTTCACCGACTGCATGTTGCAACATGGAGCTGTGCGTGTCTATGCAGCAGACGTCGGATACGGCCAACTCCACGAAAAGCTGCGGCAGGATGACCGCGTCATCAACCTTGAACGCACCAACGTGCGTCATGCCAAGGCTGACCTCATCCCCGAACCCATCGACGTTGTAGTGGCCGACGTCTCATTCATCTCGCTGACCAAAATTTTGCCAGCTTGTATGCAGTTCCTTAAAGCTGGCGGCGAACTGGTTGTTCTCATCAAACCGCAGTTCGAACTCGGCCCCGGCCTCACTGACAAAGGTGTGGTGCGCGACGAAGGACTACGCCAACAAGCCATTGATATCGTCCTCAATTTCTGCCGCGATGAACTGAATCTCGTCATCGAAGGTGTGGTTCCATCCAAGATTCTTGGACCCAAAGGGAATCAGGAATTTATGGCCTACATGAAAAAATTGGCTTAAGCACACCTATGATCCAAGGACTCATCTACGCCCTCATTTCGGCCCTTGCATTTGCCTCTTTGCCCATTCTTGTGAAGCTCGGATATAATGCCGGACTTTCCAGTGACGTCATGATGCAATCCCGTTTTGTGTATGCGGTACTCATTCTCTTGGTCGTTATATTCATTAACGACCGCTCTCTGCTGAAGATCTCCCGCATGGGACTTTTGAAATGCGCGTTTATCGGGCTTGTCATTTATTGGCTACAAACCACCTGTTTTGTCACGGCGCTGGCGACCATTCCGGCATCAACGGTCGTCCTCGTACTCTATGTGCACCCGGTGACTGTCGCCCTGCTCTCGGCGTTGTTTTTGAAAATGAAGATAGACAGATTTGTGGCAATCACACTCATTCTGGTCATGGGCGGATGTTGTCTGGTCTTTTATGATGCTTTTCTCAAGGAAGTCGACGCCATAGGGATGGCCTATGCAGTGGGAGCCATGGTCTTTTTCTCCTGCTACCTCGTGCTGGTGCAGGTGTTGCTCAAAGGTTTGAAACCGCTCACGGCAACGCTCTATGTGCTCTTATTCACTGGGGTGGCGTTCGGCATTACCGGAGAACCTTCCGCATGGCTCAATCAGGACTTCACTACCATCGCCATCTGCCTGTCTCTGGGGATATTTCCCGGCGTTATCGCAGTGACTTTCCTGTACATGTCCATTGAAAAAGTCGGCAGTACATACGCCTGTATTTTTTCATCCATCGAACCAATCGCCACCCTTGCGGCAGCGTCGGTTTTCCTCGATGAAAATATCGTCATGTTGCAAATCGGTGGCGCGGCCCTCATCATATTGGGCATTATCATTCCCAATGTGAGAGCCCTTCGGATCAAGAAAAAATTTCAGATCGCAGAGTAACTATCCCTCTCGTTTATCCATGAACTTTCCAAGCAATTTCAGGTGCGCTTTTTCCTCGCGAGCCAGCAGTTGCAGCATGTCCTTTGCCTCCCCGCTCTCAGCCTGCATGGCACAACGCAGATAGTAATCCAGCGCTTGTGCCTCGACCATAACCGCGACTTGCAACATCCCCTGATCGTTATCAAAAGCTTCAGCGAACTCGTCAATGAACTCCTGAATTTCCACGCCGCCCTCAGCAGCGAACCCGACGCTGTTGAACGCTTCGGCCTCAAAGACATCTCTGTCCACCTTTTCACCGATGGTCTTGGTGTACAGGGTAAAAAGCGTATCCTTGTGACGATCCTCAAATCCGGCCAACTGCATGAACAACTCGATGCGCTCCAGCGTTTCGGCTATGTCCGCGCGTTGGGCGTAGAAGACTTGCAGGCTGCTCTCCATGGCGTACGCCTTGAGAATAATCTCCACCGGAGTCTCTTTGCCCGTAAATTCGATCATGCCGAGTTCCATTGGACCGTAGGCAACGTGCCCCTGCCACGCCATGGCACCACCGACCACGTTGGTGATGTCGTCGTACCCGTGCCCTTCCAAAAGAGCGGCGGCGGCCATGCTGCGGCCACCTGATGCACAGTAGGCAATCACGGGTTTGTCTTTGCCGACTTCATCCATGCGATCCGGCAATTCAACAAGCGGAATGAGGCGTGCGCCCGGGATATGAAATTCCTCGTATTCCCAGTCCTGACGGACATCGAGCAGGATGTATTGATCCGGTTTGTGACCATCCATATAAGCCTTGGCCTGATCCGTATTCATCAATTTTATGGGCTGTGTCATGAGAACCTCGCATGCATGGTGATTGATACTGGGCAGTTGCCGACCATGAGAAGAGTACGGCAGGACACGCTGCGGCGTCAATACGAGAAAAGGGGGTTAACCGAGAATCAACCACGCCGCACAAAGGACAACAAGAGAGGCCCACGCGGTGTCATGTTTGGACCAATCGAAATCAGGCTCCCAGGCGTCCGGACTTTCCAGCCCGCGTCCAGCCACGGCCAACGTCTGATTCCAAGTTTTCTGGCCGAGGTTGCGGATAACCGCCTGCGGCACAATGGTCATACGCTGACGAAACCCGCAGTCAGGGCAACGCCGGGAGGTCGTGTCTTTTACCTGCGTCATGGTAGACAGGCACAGGGGAAGAAAATGGATCATCAACGCGAGAGACAAGGCGAGTTTCCACGCACGTTCCTTGCCCACAAAAGGACGG
>JAFLJT010000217.1 GCA_022712855.1 Pseudodesulfovibrio sp.
ACTTCTGCTGGTGCGATAACAGCAACGTTGCTGGCTCTGGGCGCAAGCAGTCAGGATGTTGAGCGCATTGTTGGCGGCACCAAGTTCAGAAAATTCATGGACGACTCCTGGGGCATTGTCAGGGACACCACGCGGCTGGTCAAAAAGTTCGGATGGTTCAAGGGCGACGCATTCAGCAAGTGGATGAAAAAGCAGATCGACACGCTGGTGGAAAACAAGGACCTGACCTTTGCTCAACTTAAGAAAATGGCTGACGGCAACCCGAAATACAAGGAGTTGTCCATGGTCTGCAGCAACCTGACATTGCAAAAACCGGAAGTGTACAGCGCAGAGACAACCCCGGACATGCGGATATGGGAAGGGGTCAGGCGATCCATGTCCATCCCGCTTTTCTTCAAGGCGGTCCGGGACAGCGATGACGACGTGCTCGTGGATGGCGGCTTGACCTGGAACTATCCCATCGACCTCTATGATCGGCAGAGATATCTTCCCTCCGAAAATACAGCTAGTTTCACGCGCTCCGACCTGACCATCGGCAGGTGGCCTGATTACGCCTACAACAAAGAGACCCTCGGTTTCCGGGTGGATTCCACAGACGAAATCGCCTTTTACAAACGGCACAAGGACATGCCGCCACTCGAAATTGACAACCTGCCGGAGTACATCAAGGCCATTCTCGGGTACATGACAGATATGGCCAACCGCTCCCACCTGACCGAGCAGGACCGCAACCGGACCGTGTTCATCGACTCCGCAGGCATCGGCACCACCGAATTCGATCTCAACGATGCGAACATCAAAACCCTGACAGACAACGGTAGAAAAGCCGCGGAAGAGTTCTTTGCATGGTTTGATCACGCCCCGGCGACCGAGGCGAAGAACAAGGTGGTGTGAAGCATGACCGACGAGAACACACACGGCAATCCTTGTACCGGGTATAAGCAAAGGAACAACAAATGCGATGAATGCCTGTCGTATGACTGCATCCGCAAGAAACCATGCGCCCTGTCCGAACCGGCGAGCGAGCGGTTGATCTGGCGGATAGGAGCCTACCTTCTAGGCTTGTCTTTGATAGTCATGCTGGCACTGCCTATTTGTTGGCGCGGGGTCGAAGCGGCCATCTATAAGTCCGGCGCACAGTCGCCTTATGAAACCGTAGTGACCACGCTCGGCCTTAAGGATTTCTTTTCAGTCGAGGTGCAGGAAAAGAAGAAAGATAAGAAAATCAAAAAAGTTCTCCTACCCGATACCATCGCACTAACCATGGTTTTGCTCTGCGGAATGTTTGGTGGCCTTATCCATTCCATCCGCTCCTATTATTACCACGTCATTCAGGGAACACTGAGAAAATCCCAAGCCACGAAGTACCTACTCAGGCCATTCACTGGGGCGATCATCGCGGTAGTGTTTTACTTCGCCCTCAGAGCGGGCCTGGGGTCATCCTCAGATGACGGCTCCCTCAAGGGCAACAGCCTCGTCTTTTACTGCGCCATTGCGGGCCTTGTCGGCATGTTCACCGACCAGACCGTGGCCAAGCTGAAGCGTATCGCCGAGGCGATTTTCACACCCCCAAGTCCGACCTCTCCCAACAAGAAGAAACAGGATAGCAAAGTATAACTTTTCACAAAGGAAGAGACCATGAATGAACAAAAAGTCATTGAGTTGCTCGACGATCACATCACCAATGAAAACCTTGAAAAGGCCGTTGCCCTTGCCGCTGCTATCAATCCGGCTGCGGGGATGGCCATCAGCATCGTCGGCAGCCTCATCGTACGCGCGGTCGTTGCTACCAAGAACTATCAGGACAACACTATCAAAGCAGCGCTCGTACCGCCGGTCCCCAGGCACAGATTGACCACGGATGAAAGCCTCGCGTTCCTGGAGGAAAACGGATTGCGAGAAGCCTTTGCAGAACAAATCAAAAACGCCGTACCTTCCAACAACCCAGCGGAATACCACATATATGATGACGAGATATGCGCGGCGGCAACGTTCATGAAAAAGGCAAAGGACTTGGATGATCCCATCTTTCACGCCTTTTTCTACGGCTATATCAACAGCGGAAATCTGCTGGAGATACACAACAAGCGCGAATTGTTCTGGCGCTTCAGAGACCAATTGAAGCTGGCATCAAAGCCTGCTGAATTCCAATCAATGGCCGAAGCCATATGGGGCGAACTCAGCGGTGAAGAGAGCCGTCAACAGGTTGCCGAGCAATTAGAAGAACCGGTCAAAAAGCACATAAAGAACATCGTTGATTCCATCAATTTCAATACCATACTCAATGCCGTCGGCATCGGAGACTAGGACCATGAAAAAATATATTATTCTCCTTATTCTGGGACTGGCCTTCACGTTGGCCGGTTGCCCAAGCACGACCACTAAGCTGAACTCACTCAAGGCCAATTACAATGCCGGGAATTACGACATCGTCCTTGGCGAAACCACAGGCGACAAGATTTACAGCGCTGATGAAGTCATCAAGGAAGCGAAAAAGGATAAGGAGCAAATCATTGTTCAGCAGGCAAAACTGATTCAGGCACGGGCCAGAATATACTCAGTGATTGATAGCGAAAAGAATTGCCCGACCCTAACGAAGCTGAAGACGAGCAACAATCCCATTGACGAGAATACTTCGTGTGGGAAACTGCAACAATCCATCAACGAGATTCTTGAACTGAACACGAACACCTTGCCCTACGAATGGATGCGTGTGGAAGTTGCTGCATCCGTGGCAGATAGCCTTCATCTCTGTAACAAAAACATATCTGCATTCTATGCATATGACTATCTGGTGTCTCACTATGACTACAGTGACATGCAACAAACACTTTTCAACTATATCCTACATTGGGCCAATGCCTACGAGCAAGCAAAAGGGAACAAAGAATTCAAAGTATCAGTTGAAAAACAGTACAACGCGACCCTTAAAAAGCTTACCAAGAAATACCCAGGCAAACCCGGTATCATATACGCCGAGATCATTCAGGACATCACAAGCGGTCAACAGGTCGAGGCTATTCAAAAGGCGATGATCCTACGCGCCTTCCTTCCCCGGTCCACTTCAACCAACAAAGACTTCATCGCTTTACTCGACAAGCAAATTCAAGACGAATCATCAAAAGAAAAAACACCAGACGAAATCAAATATTCCTACCCTCACTTCATAGACATTTGGAAACCACACACAACGAAGTAACCACAAGCCCCGCCCAGCGGGGCTTCCTTTTCCCCTAAGCGAAGCAACGTAGCGCCCTTCGCCCCCGGCGCAGGTGGAGCGCAACGAAACAGCCGTCCAACACCGCGAGGTTTTGAAGAGTGGTGCACCTTCCAACGACGCAGATGCGCCGCTATCCCAAGCCGGTCTTGGGAGCATGCCAAAGAATTAAACGCAAAAAAGCCCAGTTCGTAAGAACTGGGCTTTTTTGAAAAGATCCTTGGCATCGACCTACTTTCCCACACGCTACCATGCAGTATCATCGGCGATGGAGGGCTTAACTACCGGGTTCGGAATGGGACCGGGTGTACCC
>JAFLJT010000194.1 GCA_022712855.1 Pseudodesulfovibrio sp.
CAACATCGGTTCTGAAAGGCGCATGGACTACACGGTCATCGGCGATGGTGTGAACCTTGCTTCCCGCCTTGAAGGAGCCAACAAGGTGTACGGCTCGAATATCCTGATCAGCCAGGGAACCAAGGACGAACTGCAGGATGATTATATAATTCGCCCGGCAGACCTTCTCAGAGTCAAGGGAAAGACAGAACCCGTTGCCATCTATGAAGTTCTCGACCATTACGACGAAGAATCATTTCCCAACCTGCTCAAATCCGTCAGCCAATTTAAAGCAGGATATGCACTGTATCAGGACGGTGATTTTGCCGCAGCCAAGACACATTTCGAAAAATGTATGGCTCTCAATGCCAACGACAAAATGTCATTGCTCTATGTCACTCGCTGTCAGCACATGCTGGACAACCCACCGGAAGGCGAATGGGACGGGGTTTGTGTCATGACGAGCAAATAACCAACTTTCGTTGGAAGACACACAATCCTCTTCCTTGTCCTCACATTGTTCCATACATAGCCCTAGGCATCATCGCATAAAGAAGGTTCATCCTGGTTGAGAGTATGTATATTTTAAGGTCAAAGTACGCTTGGGCCGGATGAACCCTTTTTTTGGTGTGCGTCTGCGGATTGTGTCACGCTGTTAGGAAAAGATGGCTTGTGAAGCAGAGATGGTCTTTCCCTGTTTTTTTTCTTGATTCCTCGCTGGTCTGAAATTATATACTTAAAAAGTAGGGTACACTATTTCGCTTTCGTTCGAGTCGGCACGGCTTGATTCCAGAGGGACTTAAGTATACCATTATTTTTGAAAAGATCTCGTTTTTGACCAACTACCGCCCAAAAGGCCAAGACCAAAAGCTCCTACAGCTTATCTGGGAAACCTGACTAGTGAATACGCCCGCATCGCCGCCATCCTTTAAATCTGCCTTGTTAAGGCTTCTGGTAGTATTGATATTACTCACGCCTTTGTTCTCAGTCAGTCCGCACCACGATCACGAAAGAGACGCCTTAGCGTCGCATGTCCATTTGGGTGATACGAACCACGTACATCACGAACATCCCTATCGGGTAACGGGGAATCCATCATTCCAAGCGAATCGGTTTGAGGCAAGGATGCCTATATATGACACGTATGATTTAATGTACCAGCCCCCTCCCCTCTTTTCAATAGATCGACCTCCGAAATCATTGCACGTCACATCGTAAGGCAATGCTTCTTATTTTGGAGTGAATTTCAAATCATAGGATTTTTTATGTCCAACTTCCTTGCTGCATGCAAGGTCGGCTCATTACGCCTGTTCTCACACGCATGGTGGCCGGTCTTACTTGTGTCATGTCTGTTACTGGTTGCCTCCGAGGCCCTTGCCCACGGAGTCACGTC
Source organism: Pseudodesulfovibrio sp. (assembly GCA_022712855.1). Lineage (GTDB taxonomy): Bacteria > Desulfobacterota > Desulfovibrionia > Desulfovibrionales > Desulfovibrionaceae > Pseudodesulfovibrio. The sequence goes on from JAFLJT010000194.1 coordinate 1,373, forward strand.
AGGCGACAAGGGGTACATCCAGGAGATCACTGGTGTGCATCTGTTGCCGTTCATTTATCTTGGTGCTAAGCATATGGTGACGGGATACGATCATCTCCTTTTCCTTTTTGGCGTGATCTTTTTTCTCTATCGCCTCAAAGATATTGGGTTGTATGTCAGTCTCTTCGCCATCGGGCACTCTACAACGCTGTTGCTTGGCGTGTTCATGGGAATCAATGTTAACGCCTACCTCATTGATGCCATCATCGGCTTGTCGGTGGTCTACAAGGCTCTCGACAACATGGGAGCATTTCAGCGGTGGTTCGGTTTTCAGCCGAACACCAAGGTGGCAACCATCGTGTTCGGCCTGTTTCACGGCTTCGGCCTGGCTACCAAAATCCAGGAGTTCGAGGTTTCTGCCGACGGCCTGTTTGCAAATCTTATTGCTTTCAATGTTGGTGTCGAGATAGGCCAACTGCTTGCCTTGAGCGCCATTCTCATCGTTATGGGGTATTGGCGCAGGACAGGCAGCTTCCTCAGACATGCCTACCTTGCTAATGCCGTTATGATGACCGCAGGCTTCATGCTTGTCGGATACCAACTAACCGGTTTTTTCGTTTCATAATAAAGGGATTGTATCATGTATAATACGAATATACCGACTAGAGTCGAACTGCCGAGTTCCAAACAACTGGTCCGTTCCACATTGCTTGCCGTCATTGCAGCCATCGTCCTGCTCGTGACCACGGTCCTTCCGGCAGAATATGGAATCGACCCCACTGGGGCCGGTAAACTGCTGGGCCTTACACGAATGGGCAGTATCAAGATTGAACTTGCTGAAGGAGCGAAGTCTGATCAGCCGAGTGTGGAGACAAGTCAGTTGGCGAAAGTAGGGCCAAGCCTGATAGCGAGGGTAAAAAGCGCCCCCCCTGCGCTTAACAAGAATGAACTTACGATCATGCTTCGTCCGGGACAGGCCGCTGAAGTGAAGTTGTCAATGGCCAAAGATGCATCGGTTTCTTATCAGTGGCAGGCAGACGGTCCTGTCAACTTCGATGCTCATGGAGACCCGGTCAAACGCACTAAGGGATTCTACCATGGATACGGCAAAGGGCGAGGAGTCAAGGGGGACAATGGCAAACTCCTGGCAGCTTTTGACGGAACACATGGTTGGTTTTGGCGCAATCGGACCAATAAGGATGTCACCCTTCGCCTGAATACCGAAGGAGAGTATGATTCGATCAAACGAGTCCTGTAGTTTTCGTTGGCAAACACTATAAGAATATGGCTTGGCGACACTGAGTCGCCAAGCCTTTGATTGTAGCAAAGGATTATAATGCTTCTTGATATCTCGGCATACTTAGGGCTTTTCATCGCTGCTTTTTTGGCTGCCACACTACTACCAGCGCAGTCAGAAGCAGTCCTGGCAGGGCTCCTGATAGCCGACAATCAGCAAGTATGGTTGCTTTTACTGGTTGCGAGTCTGGGAAATACTCTGGGAGCCGCAGTCAATTGGCTCATCGGGTATCATTTCCAGCATCTTCTTAAGTGTAAGTGGTTCAAGATCAAGCCTGAATCTTTACAGAGGGCGCAATGCTGGTATCATAGGTATGGTCGTTGGTCTCTTTTGCTCAGCTGGATGCCGATAGTCGGCGACCCCATCACATTGGTGGCAGGAATCCTGAGAGAACCGTTTCGCCCCGTTATGGCAATCGTGTTTGTTGCCAAAGCAATCCGTTATGTGATCGTGGCTGCTATTGTATTGAGGGGAGTGGGACAGGTCTTTTGAACAACGACCATGCGATATGGCTGTCCTTCATTTTGTCGAAAGTACGCTTGATCCGAATGATCCATAAAAAAGGTGTGTAGCACTACTGCCACACCCCTCTCTCTCTTTTATCTGTCTTTCGTTTAGATAACGGAGATATCCGTATCCACGACATCGTCACCACCGACGTCTGCTATCAGGGTTTCCCCACCAACATCGTCACCGTTAATATCGTACCAGAGGTCGCCGGTCTTTTCGTCAAAAACGAAACTTGCATCAGTGTGGCCAAGGTTACCATTTGTCCCGTCGTAGCCCTTGATCACGGAAGAGGAGAAACCAGCGGTGGCATCAAATTCTGATGCGTCAAATTCGAATCCATCTTCGCCAGAAACAAACTTGCTGATCTTGTCGCCGCCCTCATTCAGGCTGTCGTAACGGAAAGTATCGTTACCGCTATTACCGACAAGAGTATCGGTACCCGCGCCGCCCAGGAAATAATCGTCGCCATCGTAGCCGCGCAGGTAGTCATTCCCGTCGCCACCTTCGAGAACATCGTTACCCTCATGACCGTACAGGGAATCCTTGCCTTCACCGCCGAACATGGAGTCGTTACCGTCTCCACCGTACAGCTTATCCTTGCCCTCATCGCCAAAGATTTCATCGGCACCATTGTGGCCGTAAAGCTTGTCGTTACCATCGCCGCCGCTCATGGAATCATCGCCAGCGCCGCCGTACAAACGATCAACGCCACCTTCGCCGGAAAGGACGTCATTACCGTCGTGACCGTAGAGGTAGTTGGCGTTAGCGTCGCCAGTCAGGGTATCGTTATGATCGGAACCTTGGAGCCGCTCAACACCAGTGATGGTGTCACCTTCAGCGTCGCCGCTGGAACCATTTCCAGTGATCAAATTCACGTTCACACCCGCAGTGGATGCGGTGTAATAGGCTGTGTCTGTTCCGTCACCGCCGTCGATGACGTCGCTTCCGGTTCCACCAGTCAGCTTGTCATTTCCAGCGCCGCCCATGAGGGTATCGTTTCCAGCGTCGCCGAGAAGACGGTCATTGCCTTCGCCTGCGGTCATGGAGTCGTTGCCGTCGCCGCCATACAAGCGGTCATTGCCAGCATCGCCATCCAGAACATCGTTGTCAGCGTATCCGTACAACCGATCCGCACCCGCCCCTCCGAAAAGGGAATCGTCGCCGTCATAGCCGTACAGCTTGTCATTGCCATCGCCAGAGTCCAAACGGTCTGCCTGCTGGCCGCCGCGAAGGACGTCCTTACCAGTGCCGGATACGACATCAAAAGAACCGTCAGTTTCTGCTCGACCGTCAAAAGTCAGCTTGTGGGAACCTGTCAACAGCGAACCATCCACTTCCAAAGTCGCGCCAGCATCAACCAGATTGTCGACCGTCTTGATCTTGGTAGTGACATCACCCAGCTCGATATGTTCGAAGCCAGTGGTATTATTCAGGTCCTTGGTACTGCCAGAGGTAAAGGTGTAGGACAGAGTGTCGTCACCATCACCGCCGTCCAGCACATCGCGGAATGTCAGATAGGTTTCCATATTAACACGATCATTGCCGCCAGCGCCATCAACGGTATCGTTTCCAGCGTTAGGCATGATGATTTCAGGACCGTCACCACCCAGAATGGAGTCATTACCGGGAGTTCCAAAAATTTCTACGGGAGGTACCGGAGGTACGGGAGGTACAGGATTTTCAGGACCACTTTCGTCGATGTCCTGCTTGTCGGATGCTTGTCCCTTGTTTCCACCTCTGGTGCTACCGGGAGTGCCACTCTGAGAAGGATCCACGCCCAAAGGACCGTTCAAGGAGACGGGATCAGCGCCCAATTCCAAGGGATCTCCGCCTGCGCCAAGTTGAACCAATGGGCCAGCTGCTGTCTCAATATTCATATTGAGGAAAAATTCATCCAGATCGCCACCTTCTGCCCGAAGAGCCTGATAATATTCAACCAAACTTTCCCAGACTTCCGGTTCGAAATCTTCAGGATTAAGACCGTGCTCTTGAATCAATTCATTGGCAGCGACTTCGAGCGATATATTTTCTACTTGCATTTCAGTCATTTCTTGTTCTTGTTGGGTCATGGCATAACCCCCTCACTATTATGATAACCATTCTCATCTATGTGTCTATGTCAAAATTGTGTCAATATAGTTACAATTTGCAATATATATGCCTAATCCCACAAAAAAAGGCCGCCTCTGCAAGTGCAGAAGCGGCCATATTTTTTGTCTATTGTAGCTTTTCGAACTAGCCGAGAAGTTCGTTAACTTTCTTCATGATTTCAAAGGCATCGCCTACATAAAGGACGTCACATTTACCCTGTGCCCAGCCGCAACCGGCGTCGGTATTAATGGCGCGACGCTCGTTGATGAAGCGCCAACCAACTACGTGGGGCTCTTCACCGTGGCAGCAAGTCGCCAAACCTTTGGCATGTCGGGGGGAGGAGCCAGTCTGGCCGACCTGATGCATGTGCGTCAGGAAGGAAATGACTTCGCCCTCTTCACCGGAGATATCCACCAAAGATTTGGAGGAACCGATGGAACACTTGGTGCTGCCCATGAAAGCGGTGATAACTGTCTCGGCATCGGCCACATGCGTG
>JAFLJT010000268.1 GCA_022712855.1 Pseudodesulfovibrio sp.
CGTGTGGTGATGATGGTGAATCCTTCCAGAAATTTGACCACCATGCCGATAATGCAGTGCGCTGTTATGACAATCTCTTCATTATCGGTTCCACTGGGCAACACAGTTCTGACAAGGGTGTGGAGCGACTCGAATGAAGGGTCGAAAAATTCTTGTTCCAGCTTGGGATAGAGATCGGAAGGATGGGCGAGTTCCCGCGAAATGATGAAGGCGGGCCAGATGTGTTCTTCCTCACCGAGCAAACCGTACACCAGCTTGTTTACGTACCAGGAAACACTTTCTGCCTGGGCGTGGATGTTCTCTTTGGTTCCAGAGAGTCGTTTCTGTAGCTCTTCGACCGATGGAAATATCTCATCACGCATGTCGATGATCTCTTGCAGGATGGCTTCATACAGTCCCGCTTTGCCTCCAAAGTGATAGCTCACGGTGGCAAGATTAACCCCTGCTTCAGAAGCAAGTGTGCGCATGCTGACGCCATTATATCCGTTAAGAGCGAAAAGACGGGCTCCGGTGTTAAGCAGGATGCCCCGGGTTTCTTCCCCCTGTGCCTTTCTGCTGAGTGCTTTTGTTTGTGTCGTCATATCTCTACTTGCTCCGAAATTCAGTATGGTCGGTCGCGTTTGTGCGTTGTCCAGGTACGTAAGTATAATCTTGCTTCTATTATGTCAAACGTTCGTTCAATATGAATTTTGAGTAAAAAATGTCAATGATATTAAGGCACAGTGGAGTTGTGGGGGAGGGCGTTGAAAGGACGAAAGTGAGTGGGATTTGCGATTCCCCTCGAAACGTCCGGGTGGGGATCATTGAAATGATTGCTATCAACGGTACTTGCCTGAGGTATGAAGAGAAGAAGGCTGACTTTGAATTGCGTTCTGCTTTAAATGTAGACGCTTCCGACAAATGGCGATGTCATGGATGATAACAGTGCTGCGTAATCTATGCTGAATCGTATTTGATCCCCTACAACCAATGGGGTTCTTGTTGCATCAAGTATGATGTGATCACTGCTTGATCCCAGGATATCTACATCGATCATTGGCGTGAGCCCGTCTACGTGGACATCTTGTTTTCCCAGTCCCGCAATTGCTCTCAGCATTTCCCCTTTATCTTCGAATATAGGAGTATTGCCAAAAGCATCCAGTCCTGTTTCGCCTTCAGGGAGTGAGGGTTTGACTTTGGATTCTATGACTTCTGCAACAAGAGTAATTGCGTCAAGGTGAAGCCCCTCAATATGTCTTCGCGAAAGAGTTTCTCTTCCCATGAGGATTGCTTCCCCCAAGCGTATATTATTCACCCTGCCCATGGTGTCACTGCCTTGCACCCAATCAAAGTTCGCGGAATTCCCGCCGGACATCAGAGTCAGCTTGATACCGTGACTTTTTTCATAAATACCGGCCAGACGGGAGAATTTATCCATATTGTATTTGCTTGGCTTGACCCCATTCAGGCAGGCCAGGTTGGTCCCCAGACCGATGAGCCGAACGCCTTCCATTCTGAGTACTTTCTCAATTGTTGTATCGAGATCATCATGAAGGATTCCCTCTCGGAGATCCCCCATTTCTACCATGAGAACGATGTCGTGAATTTTCTTTTGCTCCACTGCGGCTTTGGACAGTGCCGCAATGACAGAGAGCTCGGTGTTGAAACTGACGTCTGCGTATGAAACGACGTCGTCGGCCTCGCTGGCAGAAGGCGATCTGATCAAGGAGAAAGAGGCCTGAACATTGGCTTCTTTCATGCGGATTATGTTCTGAATTCTTGAATCACCCAGAGAAGAAATGCCTGCGGAGACGAGGCTTTCGGCTATCCTTGGATCGCCCAGAAAGCTCTTGGTAACACCCGTAATCCCAATGCCTTTGGCTTCGAATATGGCGACCAGATTTTTGGCGTTGCTGTGCAGTTTCGAGAGGTCTATTTCAAGGTAAGGAGCCTTCATTAAGTCAGCTTGGCTTTGAGCTCTGGAAAGGTGACTAGTATATTTGTAATGAGCGAATCACAGCCGAACTTGAGGACATCTGTCGCTGGTATTTCAAATTCGCTTTGGTATGCTTCTATTGTTTCATCGACTTCGGGATCAGACATGTTCTCGTGGTTGATGGCGATGCCGATAACAGGCGATTTTGAGAAGACTTCAATGAGTTCGATCTCATCATACAAAGTCGGCATTTTAATGGCTGGGTAATCGCCAAGGTTCTCTCGTCCCGGAGGGTGCTGGATAATGATTGCCTCAGGCTGTCCTCCTCTAATGATGAAGCACGAGCTTAAATAGGCAGGGTGGCTCAATGAGCCCTGGCCCTCAATAATGATTATGTCCGGATTCTTTGCTTCCCATGCCTCGACAATGGATTTTTCCATCTCTCCCGAAATGAATTGTTCTTTCAAGGCATCGAGAGGAACACCGAATTCCGCTCCCTGGATAACGCCGGTTTGCCCCGTTGCTATCATCACGGCGTTGAGGCCGAGGTCTTGAAGCGCTTGCGTCAGGAGGACAGAGGTCGTGCGTTTGCCAACAGCGCTATCAGTTCCCAGAACGGCAATTTTGGGACATTTGACTTTGGTAATGTCGCCAGTGAAAACTTGTCTTTTTTTATCGCTCTGTTGTTTTCTGATGTCGTGCAGCTCGACATTGCACTCTGCCGCTTTTTCGACGAAGGCTTCATCGTCAGTGAGAAAGTCATGGAGACCATTGATGATGTCGAGGTTCTTTTCCATAGCATAAAACATCACATCACGATCTGCTGGAGAAAATGAACCAGACAAGGGTGCCATTCCATATATGAATGCTTTTACCGAGTCGCCTTTCCCTTCCAGAGATTCGCGGATATCCTTGTAGATTGATATTCCATTGGCCTCATTATCAAGCACTTCTCCAGCGTCTAAGCCGTTTTTGGTGCTATCAATGATGCCTGCAATTTCATACTTTTCTGAATGACGGGCTAACCCGTTAGCCGTTTTGCCATCCATTTCGCCGAAGAAACCTTCGCAGTATACAACTGCAAGCTTCTTGTTTGTCATAGTAAATCCTCTATAAAAAATTGGTCTAGTAAAATGCTCTTGATTGATTGAGCTGATGTTCTGATGTGAACTTCAGGAATGCATTTTTACTAAAATGAAATGGAAAAGAACAAAACTATCTAACACGTAATTTATGTTTTTTACCGGGAATAAACTTTTTATTTTTTATTTCTAGCAGTGGAGCGGTATTTATATTCATTTTTTACCAAAGTATTAGTTATAATCAGACCATTCATCGTTGTTTACTAGTATTGAGAATGACATGGGTTTTGGGAGAATATTATTGAGAAATGCATTTTAAAAATCATATTGCTTGACTTCTCTCAACAAGTGCTTAGATATTCACTGCAACACCAGCCGCTCCCGTGAAGGCGCGGTCAAAATGTGACCAGAGCTGGTTGTGATTAAAACAAGTCTATTCAGGAGCCGTGTACGCATCTTGTACCCGGTTCCTTTTTTTTATTAACGCACGGGCGTTATATCA
>JAFLJT010000324.1 GCA_022712855.1 Pseudodesulfovibrio sp.
TCTATAGGGACCGTATTGTCGTGGCGTTGCCCTGTTTTGAACACCCACATTTTTAGCGGCAGAATTTATGGCGGCTCCGACGGCCTTTTCTCCTCCATATTCCGCAGCCTTGGTGGCCGCAAAGCGTCCCGCTGCCTTGACGGCAACTCGCTTCGCTCTTTCCCGGACTTTCGCGCTTGCGGCATTACGGGCAAGATTGGCGGCTCCTCTTGCAGTACTGAATGCTGCATCGGCATTCCCTGGTGAAAATTTGCCCACGAGAGCGGACGCCGCACCACTGGTAAAGGCGGATGTAGCTATTTCCGCTCCGCTTTTACCGTCCTTATAGGCATTGGCTGCGCCGCGAGCTGCGCCCAAAGAGGCGGCAGTGACCCAACCCACACCGGGGACAAATGAAAGTCCTTCCTGAGTGTATTCACCGACCGTATCCAGAACCTCAAGGGTCTTGACCATCAGGTCCATCATTTGAGCACTGACGTTGGCATTATTGGAGTTTCGTTCCAGAAAAACCTGGCGAATGGTGAGCAATTCACGCTTGCTGATGGTCGATCCGTTGAAGACCTTGATCATGGTACTTCTTTGTTCGGGAGTGACATTTTTCAGAATGGAGGTCAGATCATTCGCTGACCAGGGAGTGAGCGGAGGGCTGCTGCCCATATTCGTCCCGCCACCTATATCGCCGCCACCGCTGCCACTGCCGCCACTGCCGCCACCGTCACTACCGCCACCGCCGCCGGTCGCCCATACTGCGGTCGGGGAGAAAATCAGACTGAGGGCCAGCAGACAAGCAGTAAAAATACCAATACGTTGACTTTTGTTACACATGTTTTCTCTCCAGATTTTGTTGCAATTATCTGCCATCGATTGTCATGGATTCACGCTTGATTTTTTTGGCTGGTGAATCTCATGTACTTCAGGCAAGAATTCAGACTGATGGCCATTAAAGCCGATGAAAAATGTTCCCTCATCAACATTTTGCCGTAGCCCACGGGCTAGAGGCAAACGAAAAAACTCAGTGATAGCCAGACTTGACCGGGTTTTGCAGACCAATCAGTATTTGTATATCAGGGCGTTTCTTTGCGTACCGATAGACCTTTCATTTAGTAAGAATAGCTATCACATATGAAGAGCATGGGCAAGACTGTGTACACATGCTCCACCTCCCCAAGTTAATTGGTTCAGCCGCATCTTGACTGGCTGCAATGGATTCATTTTACGCTCTCTTGCGTGCGAAAAAACAAAAGCCATTCACCCCGGTTGAAGGGATGACCTCCACCCACCATGGCTTTCCATGGGTGGAGAAAAAAAGGGTACGAGGAGGTGCAATGAGGGCTGCATTGGGCAACGTTCTGTTGAGGAATAGTGCAAAATTTCTGAGTGCTATTGCCCACAGTCATACCCCCATCATCAGATCAGGTTCAATATACCCTATAGCGAAAAACGGGAGTGTTAGAATGTTCAAATTCCAGACAACTTTTCCATCTGGAATGAGCGCAATGTGGTTTTCTTGCGAAAGAAGCGGGTTACTACTTTATGTAGTTGGGAAGATTGAGGAAAAGATTTGTAGTGTACGTCATCATCTTGTCCATTATCCATGGGAAGGCTATTAGTAGGGCAAGAAAGATTGCCACGATCTTGGGGACCATGGTCAACGTCATCTCCTGAATCTGGGTAGCAGCCTGCAGGATGGAAATAAAAATACCAACGGCCATGCCGATTCCCAGCATGGGCAACGCTATCATCAGCGTCAGCTCAATGGCTTGTCTGGCAAATCCTACAACGAATTCAGGTGTCATAGACGCACTACTCCCCGGGTAAAACCGCTGCGTATGGTCACTGGAACGTATTGACCAGCGAACCGATAAGCAGGCTCCATCCGTCAATCAGGATAAACAGCAAAATTTTGAACGGCAAGGATATCATGACCGGTGGCAGCATCATCATACCCATGGCGAGCAGGATGGAGGCCACGACCATATCAAGAATCAGGAACGGAATATAGATGAGAAAGCCGATGGTAAAGCCGGTCTTAAGCTCCGAGATAGTGTAAGCAGCAATCAACATTATTGTGCTGACTTCTTCCTTGTTATTGGGGCGATCTTCCTTGGTGATGGAATAGAAAATGGAAAGGTCTCTTTCGCGGGTATGCTTGAACATGAATGTACGAATGGGCAGTTGCGCCCGATCCAATGCTGTATCGAAATTTATTTCCTCGGCTATGTATGGCTGAAGCGCTGTATCGTTGATAGCCTTGCCCACAGGATGCATGATGACCATCGTCATGAAAATGGCGAGGGCAGCCAGAATCTGGTTGGGCGGCATCTGCTGCGTACCCATAGCCTGCCGGAGAAAGTGAAAGACGATGATGATACGAGTGAACGAGGTCATGGTGAGCATGATGGCCGGGGCCATAGAGAGAACGGTGAGCAAAAACAGAATTTCAAGCAGAGTGGAGACTTCGCCGGGTTCGGCCTGACCCGCAGCCAACTGCATGGTCAGCTTGGGAATCGTGGGAGCTCCGAAGGCCAAAGCAGGCAGAAGGACACCAGCAACAAGAGCACACAGGAAAACCGTCTTGCGATTTCCGCTAACCCTCATCATCCGAGCCCCTCTTCAAAAATGTTGTAAAACTACTGGTCTTTACGGTGTCTTCATCGCTGTAATCCGCCTCGAATTCCCGAAGCAGATTAATGCGTTCTTCCGTAACACCGATAACCATGTCCTTGTCACGATACCGAACAACCGCCACGCTTTGGCGATTGCCAAGCATGAGACGGGTGATAAGCTGGGGGGAATCTTTACTGCTGAGAACCCCCATGCCGTGAAAGCCCAACCGTTTGAGCAAATAATACGCCAGAAATATGACCCCGAGCAAAAGGCAGAGATACCCAAAGGTGACCAGGACCGTGTGCCCCGAATCGACCAATGGCAGCGGCATGGTTGTAGCCGTGGCGTTGATGCCGGCCATGCTATCCAAGCTGTTTAACCCGCTCAATGGGGCTGATGATATCCGTCAAGCGAATACCAAATTTCTCGTTGATAACAACGGCTTCGCCGCGTGCGACCAGCTTGCTGTTGACATAAATTTCCAGCGGCTCACCAGCCAGCTTGTTCAGCTCGACAACCGAACCCTGACCAAGCTGCAACAGCTCATTGATCAAAAGTTTGGTGCGTCCCAGCTCTGCAGAGACTTCCAGCGGGATGTCCAGGATGAAATCCAGGTCACGCTTACCGGAGGAACTGCCAGCTTTGGAATCCGGGCCCTGATCGTTGAGTTCGTAGTCGTGAGTCTGCGTGGAGAGGAACGCCTGTTCTTTCTCGTGCTTGACCTCTTCCTGCTCGGTATCGGCCAGCGCAGCAGCCCATTCGTCGGCCAGCGCTTCATCATTGGAACCCATGTCGGCACTGCCAGCATCGGCAGGGTCGGTCACGTTCTCCAGAGCACCAAGCGGATCGTCGGCATCAGCGGCAGGAGCAGCAGCGTCGCCACCATCGCCATCCAGCAATGCGTCAGCCCATTCCTGTGCGAGTAGATCTTGATCTTCATCAGCCATGTCATTCACCTCGTGAAAACGTTAATCCAGCAGCGGCGTCAAAAAAAATGACACCACGAATGGCACTGTGCAAAATGCGTGCTACTGGACGACCATATCTGTAATATATACACGCAAGACACTGCCTTTCCCCAATATTTGATTGAGGCGATCGACAATTTCCTGTTTGAGTTCCATCTTGGCCTGCATGCTTGCAAGCGACTCATATGTCTTGCTCGAAAGCAAGAGAAGCATGACGTCCTTGATTTTGGCCTCGTACTTGGCCAGCGCAAGCACGGCCTCGGGGTCACGAACCTCGACTTCCAAACCAAGCTTCAAATATCTGCGGCCCAGCGGATCGGCAAGGTTAACCAGGAAGACAGGCAGGGGCACCATTTGTCCCTCAAGGGATTCGAGCGGGAGACCTTCATCGCCCTCGCCATCGGCCATCTCTTCACTGGCAGCATCTTCGCTGTCTCCAGCCAAAAACATGGTGTAACCGAAGTATCCACCAACACCCAAACCGATCAACACCACGAGGATGATGATCCACTTGAGCATACCACCTTTTTTCTCTTCGTCTTGTACTACATCTTCATCAGCCATATCGGCCTACCTTTCTTTCTCGTTTACTCATCATCCCATAGCCCGATTCCGCCGGGTTTTCCAGACAAAGTTTAGACTACTGCTATTTACTCTTCAAATCTTACTCCAAGCGATTCAAAAAGGTCTGAATGCTAGCTCTAGTTGTTTGGCGAGCCGTCTTCGGCGAGTCTCTACAAATAGAGACAGCAGAGATGGCGCGCCTAAAAATGCAAGACCGAAGCGTAGTCTTCCTACGTGAGGGTTTGTATTCTCGGGCGCAACGACGCAGCCGGGGCTTTTTCAATCGCCTGGTTATTGATAGCCGCCGATTGGTCGGGCGGTTTTTAATAGTATTTCTACGCGTCGATTCATAGCTGAATCAACGGGGTCGCCCCTTCCGTCCAGTACCGGATATGCACCGCCATAAGCGGACAGGGAAAACCGTTGATTCGGTAAGCCCGCTTCCACCAGAAATGTCAACACCGACATGGCTCGATCGCCGGAAAGGATAAGCGGATTGGCAGCGCTTTCGCCCTGTTCGGTATATCCTGCCACATTCACTGGCGCATTGGTCTGCGTCATCATGGGCACCAGACGATCAATGATGAACTTGCCCTTGTCGGACAACTCGCTCCCCCCCGGGGTGAACAGCAATTTATCGGTAAAAACCAGTGCGACGCCATCTGACTTGGCCAAAATTTCAAGGTTCTTGTCCAACTCGGATTTGCTAATATCTTCTGGCATTTCGTCATCAGGGAACAGCAAATCCTTGATACGCTGTTTCTTTTCGAGCACTTCCCACGGTTTTTCCATCAACTCGGCGACCATACGTTCCTTAACATTAGCACGGCCCGAACCGCGTTTTTGCAACAGGCCGAGGTCAGCGGTATGTAACGTCACCTTGGTCAGGACAGCATTATCCATGGACGCCATGGTCAAAAGCAACACAAAAAACGTCAAAAGCAACGTCATCAGGTCGGAAAATGTGACCAGCCAGAGCGCCAGAGGCTTACATCCCTCTTTTTTTTCTTTCTTTGCCATGAGCTAATCCAACCCTTCAGGTACGCTCACATCAAATTCAAAACCATCCACACGCATGGTATCTCTCTCAAGTTTGCCATCAGGGGACAATTCCCTGATCTGCTCACCCGCATCAATGCTGCGTTTATCGAGCACGATATCCACGCGTCGGTTCTTGGCACGGTTTTCCGCCGTATCCTCCGGGTAGAACGCCTTGAACTTGCCGAACGCCTCCATCCTGAGCATGTCAGGTTTTATGCCCCTGCCCAAAAGGAATTGGTAGACGGCCAGCGTCCTGTTCAAAGAAATTTTCCACGAAAGATCGGGGTTCTGACCGTCATCCCGGGGCTGGTAATTACTCCCCAGTTCGTCGCGCAACTCAGAAGTGTGCCCAGCCAGAAGCAGCGGGTATTGAACCTGAGCCAGGACCGGCATGAATTCGTCGAGTAGTGCTTCGCCGGAAACGGAAAGAGTACTGCTGTCCGGCTCGAATAGCATTCTGGAATTGATGGAAAGAATTTGAAGGAACCGATTGGACCTGAAATTGATATCCGCGTCTACATTCTCCCACTTGAGCGCCTTGAGCGGTTCAAGGTCACCGGAATCAATAGGACCTGGTTCCACAGTCCGTCGGGTATCCACCTTGGAAAAGACTTCGTAACTGCCGTCATCAAAACCGAATGTACCGATAATGGAACCGAGCGCGATAAGCTTGCGCCGAGCGTCAGTGGTGGACATGGATACGAGCAAAATGAAAAAGGTCAGCATCAACGTCATGACGTCGGCAAACGTAATCATCCAAGGAGGGATTTCCTCGCATATTACTACTTTTTCTTTCTTTCCCATGACGTGACTCCCGGAAGGGATTAATCGCCGCTAGTCGGACACAACCCTGTCCTTGGGCGGCAGGAAACTGTTGAGCTTTTCTTCAATAATACGAGGGTTTTCACCCTTGGAAATAGACAAAATGCCTTCCATGATCATTTCGCGAAGCAGGAGTTCTTCCTTACTGCGCGTCTTGAGCTTGCCGGACAGTGGGTTGAAAACGAGGTTGGCGAGAATAGCGCCGTACAATGTGGTCAACAACGCAACCGACATGGCCGGACCAATGGAGGCCGGATCGGACATGGTCTGGAGCATCTGTATCAGACCGATAACTGTACCGATCATGCCCATGGCCGGAGCCAGAGTGCCGAGAACAGCAACAATTTCGGCGCCAGTGGCGTGCCGCTCACTCAGATAGGAGACTTCGGTCTCCAGGATTTCCTGAATCGTCTGCGGTTCCAGACCATCAACCGTAAGTTGAAGGCCCTTGCGCATGTAATCGTCGTCGATTTCCTTAATCAGCGGCTCCAGGGAAAGGATACCTTCGCGCCGGGCGCGGTTAGCATAGTCCTTGAAACGATCAATGATATCCACAGGGGATTCCAGGCTGGTGAAAAATGTGTTTTTGATAACGCCGACGACGCCGATGATATAGCCGAGGGGGTAGTTGACCATCGCCGCGCCGAGGGTTCCACCAACAACAACGAGGAAGGAGGGAACGGAAAGAAAAATGATCAGGCTGGAGCCCGACAAAATAGCCGCGACAACCAGTCCAAACGAGAGAACTATTCCAATGACTGTTCCTAAATCCATACCGTATCCTTACAGCTGTTGAAAAAACACCATCTGCGTCGTTGCTGCGAATCATTCAAACCCTCGCGTAGGAAGACTACGCAGCGGTCTTGAATAATTCTTGCGCCTAACATCTGGCGCTTTTTGAACAACTTGCAGCTCACGAGTCTTCCCGTACGGTTATATCCGCGGGGGTCTCACCCCAAAAATCTGCGTGCCTATCCTAACCAGCGTTGCGCCCTCTTCCACTGCCGGGACAAAGTCCCCGCTCATGCCCATGGAGAGATGCGGCAACGTCACACCCAGTTGTTTTTCCAGCTTTTCTTTAAGCTGTCGCAACTGGGCAAAAACAGGTCGTGCCCGCTCAGGTGCATCGAAAAACGGCGGCATTGTCATCAAACCGACAACCCGTACGCCCTCCATTTCCATGACCTCTTCGGCCAGAGAAGGGAGGTTTTCTGCTGTGATTCCGGACTTTTGCGACTCTCCCGCGAGACTCACCTGAATAAGAATGTCCTGAACCACCCCAAGCCCTGAAGCCTTTTTATGCAACGTTTGGGCCAGCTTACGTGAATCCACGCTATGGACCAGCCCGAACTTTCCAGCCACGAACTTCGCCTTGTTGGACTGCAAGCCACCAATGAAGTGCCAATTCACTCCAAGATCGGCCAGCGTTTCCTGCTTGTCCACGGCCTCCTGCACATAGTTCTCGCCAAAATCCAGTTGCCCGGTTTCGGCCAGATCCCGGATATCGCTTGCCGGGTGGAGTTTGGACACTGCGACCAGCGTCACTTCTTCCGGTGCCCGACCAGCTTTTTTGGCCGCTTCGGCAAGGTCTTCTTTTACCTGTGCCGCACGTTCGGCCAATTCTATTTTTCTATTGCTCATAACTCGCTAGTGAAATCCGGGCCTTAGGCTTCATTAATCCTTATCGGTCCGTTTTTTATTTAGTTTAATGAATTAATGAAATAATGCGCACTTTTGCGGCGTTGTGCATGTATATACCATGAGTCGCCATAGTGTAACCACTCGAATTTTCGTCAAAAA
>JAFLJT010000141.1 GCA_022712855.1 Pseudodesulfovibrio sp.
CAGCAAAAGAAAAAGCCCTTACGACATCGAGGACGTAAGGGCTTAATATTCGCGTGGTGCTCGGGGACGGAATTGAACCGCCGACACGGGGATTTTCAGTCCCCTGCTCTACCGACTGAGCTACCCGAGCACGCGTCGAGAGGTAGGAATTACCGAAATGCTCGGTGGTTGGCAACCACTTGAGATCATGTTTCTTTATCCGGTCATATAGCCTTCAACGGCAAACATACGGTTGAAAATCAACCAAGGGAATTCACGATGGAAATCGAAGGAAAACTGTCGTGAGTTTACCGTATGTTTACCGGAGAAATCATGGCCATATCCGTACAGTGCCTGTCTTGCTACTGCACCTACAAGCTTGGAACCAAGTCCTGCCGCAAGTGCGGCTCCAACCTCCAGCGCACCCGAAAGTACAAGGCGATGGTCAAAAAGAATGGCCGTTGGAAAACCAAGTCAGTTGAATCCCTCCAACTGGCACAGCAGATTGAAGCGAAATGGAAGAATGAGATCATTATCGAAAGCCTCATTCCAGAGAGTGCCCCTATTCCTATGCTGGAGGACATCTGGGAGCGTTTTGACAGGCTTCACAATGCGAACCTCAAGTCACCCAGTTTCTGGCGTAAGCTTTGGAATACACGCGTTCAAAAGGAATTCGGAAACTGGCGGCTTGATCAGATAAAACCACAGGACATATCAGAATTCATTTGTTCCATGCGAAGTCTCTCCCGAACCGGGAAGAAGGGTAGGCCACTCGCTACAGCAACCATCGTCGGCTATGCAAAGCTCATTGGTCGTCTCTATAGCTATGGCATCAAGAACGGCCTCTATGATGGGCGGAACCCTCTTAAACAGGTGGAACTGCCTAGGTTCGACAACCAAGTCACAAACCCACTCACAGACGACGAACTTGACCGACTTTTGGGGGTTCTCAAGAGCTGGCAGAATAGAATGGTTGCGCTTGGCTTCATGTTCTGTTTGGCAACAGGGAAGCGAACAGGGGAGGTTTTTGGTTTACGGTGGGAAGATGTTGATTTTGAGAATGCCGTCATGCGCTTTGAGATTAAAAGCATGGTCAAAGGGAGAAGCCAGTATCTACCTATGAATGAGATGGCGCGAGGAATCCTTGTCGAGGCCCGACAAGAGAGGCGTGGCCGATCAAGCCTCGTCTTCCACTCATGCAACGGAAAGCAAATCCATTACCGATGGCCATGGACTCGCATCAAAGAAAAGGCTGGACTAAGGAAGGAAATACGGCCGCATGATTTGCGGCATACATTTGCCTCTAGGCTTATTAGTACTGGGAAAGTAGACCTCTATACTCTTCAGAACATTCTTGGACATAAGACCGTAGCGATGACGAAACGGTATGCTCATCTTGCCGATCATACACTCAAAGAAGCACTGGACTTGGTTGACGAGGCTATAAGATAATCATTTAGTCCATACTATTCATAAACATTTTCTCAAACGTTGAGAAAGGAATTGCTGAAGAAGTCCATTCGCCATCCCCTAGATTTTTGGGGATGTGAGGGAGTATATCAGTCTTATGCAAAATTGCCATCTGAGGTTGTTTGTCAACTTGAGCCCAAAGGTGAATGCAATGGTTGGCAGCAGATAAAGCATGCTTCCATTCGTTTCTTGATAAGTAAAAACTGGCCTGCCCGACTGATTGCAGTGATGCTTTCACCTCAATGGAGAGTCGAGTCTTATCAGAATTGGAAACGATCGAAAGAACATCATAACCTTCAGCGTTACTTTCAATGGATTGCCATTTAGGAGCAACACCAACACGGTTTGTTTCAAATTGGATAGACAATTTCTCTCCGCTACGTCCTACTTCCAATAACAAAGCATCACGCTGTCCTCTTGCTCGAGAGGCCAGACGATCCCACCATGTAACAATACCCATATTTGGAGGTTTATTTGTCAATTCAGCTTCTTTAAAACATTGAAAAACATCTTCATTCAGGCACATCAAAGTCTGGGTCCTCCCACTAGGGAGAAGCTTACTCCATGGAGGTTTATATCGCTCGATAAAATCCTCAAGTTGAGACCTAAGCCGCGTTTGATACTCTGATTGAATTCTGATCTTTTCACCTCTTTTCGACACAGTGAAAGAGGATTGTTTCCCAACCTCTATCCAGCCGCACCGCATTGCAAGGTTCAATGCTTCATCTGAAGAAGCCACCCAACTTTTACCAAGCAAAGAAGAGATGTCGTGTTGCGACATAGGATTATCATAAACAATTTGCAATATATCATGTGCTGTATGAAGAAGACCTGCTGATAATCTCATATTTTTCAACCCTTAAGGTGTGTTAGCAGGCTTACAATATCTTCATCATCTAGGCCGAGTGTGTATGCCTCACCGTCCTCAATAAATTGCGGGTCTAATGGGATTGGATCGATGTTCAAGGATTCATCTTCAAGAGCTTGAGCCATACGGTCCACCTTAAGGGCAAGCCGATGCTGAACAGACTCATCGATGGTATTAGGGCACGCTAGAATTTCAATAATTGGAGATTGCCCGGGCTTAAGCCCAAGCCTGTGTATACGATCTTCTGACTGTAGATAGTGTGCAGCATTGTATGTTCTATCAACATAAATAGCATGGCGACAAACCATATGAAGGCTAATACCTTCACTCGCAGCAGCGGGGTTTGCAACCATGACTTGAACATTGGGATCGTCACGAAAAAGACGAATCTTGCCTTCCCGTGAATCGTCGTCCTCTTCAAGCCCAGAATCAACACCCCCATGGATGTAGACAGCTCCGAGGTCAGCAAGCCTTTCTGAAATTATTTCTACGTTTTGAACAAAGGAAGTCCAAATTAAGACCTTCTTCCCCTTTGAGGCGAGCTCGCGCGCTCTATCGCAAACATAATCAACCTTCGGACCAGAAGGGCTTTCTTCGAGGAGAGCTTCTAGATAGTCAGAACTAATCCAATCGATTTCACGGGCTAGAAGTGCCGGATTAGAAACAAACTGTAGAAGTCGCATGATGCTCCTACCAAGCTTACGCAACATACCTTTGTCGCGTCTCGAGAGATCCTTTTCAACTTGTCTTGCAAGCTCAAACTTCATGAGCTCGTATAACTTCTCCTGCGTTTGCGACATTGGGATATTTATCTGCAACCGCCTGACTGGTGGCAGCCCTAACTCATGTTTTGTTGTTCGCACGTAAACAGGCTTCATCAGGTCGACAACAGTATCTTCGTGCGCCTCGATTTCGGGATAAAGAAATGTGAACTGAGGAATGAGGTCGCTATCAGATTGAGGCATCGGAGTGCCCGATAAGATCATTTTTGATACGGGAAGATGTGCTAACCCTAAGACTGCAGCTGCTGTCCTAAGCCTTATCCCTCCTTTTATCCTGTGACTTTCATCAAGAAAAAGGAAGGTAGGCTCTGCGGCTACAAATTCTGATACTAGATCACTAACAGTGTTTAACTGCTGATAGGTAATTATTGAGAATTGAGGATGTTCTTTGAGAAGTTCTTGGATCCTGTCTCTCCCGCCCCTCAATCGAACTATTGGTTCTGCAGCACCTATGCATTCTTCAATTTGTTCATCCCAAGCACCAAAAGCATTTTTAGGAGCAACAATTAATAATCGATCATTAAGTGCCGCACGATAGAAAAAATATGCGAGAGCTTCTGTAGTTTTTCCCGCACCGGGGACGGAAAATGAAGCAGCAGCTGGTAGTGATCCAATTTTACATACATTTCGCATTTGTTCTGGCTTCAGTTGTCTTATAAAACCAACTGAATCTAATTTTTCTTGTAGCTCCTTATGGGCAATCGGAGGCTCGCCAATAATGTCTTGATATCTATGTTCGTTCGTAAGGGCCTTTTGAAGAAGAACTGCTGCTTCGTTCGCAACAACGAGCTTAACTTCAAACTGCCCCAGAATTTCCCGGAGGTGTTGTCTTGCAGTGAGGAATGACCACCATGGGATTGATATTCTATTGTAGGCATGGTTATGGATATCATCCGTATGGGTGGAAATGGTATACCGCAGAAGGCGCACCCACTCATGCTCACTATCCTCATTAGCCCAACTAAAGACAGCTCGTCGATGCTCAGTGTCGTAATCAATTTTGAGCATTCTTTTCTAGCCAAGCTTTGATCTTTTCCAGCCCAGCTTCAATACTATCAATTTGCTTGCTTGAACCCTGACTATTGGATTCATGTGTTAACCCAATAGTCACTGCTTCGATAATGGCGGTGTTTGCCTTTTGTAGCTGTCTTAATAAGAAGTCGGATGATTTCTTGTCTCGGTCAAGCTGCTCTTGTCCAGCAATCGTGTCGCGTATGATTTCGGCTACTTTTGCCTGATTTTCCTCTTTTCCAACTTCAGAGGCTAGTGGCATAACAGAAGTAGAATGTCTTGAAGCACCTAGAATATCTAAGCTTTCATCCACTTCATTTTCTTCTGGAGAGAATTCTTGGCTCAACGTCTTCTTTACAGAATCGAAATACTTTCTTGTTAGCCTTATATTTTCGTATACTCGACCTGCTTTTTGAGGGTCATCTATTAGAGCAAAGCACCCATCCCTGAATAATTTTTTTTCACCGGGGCTAGTCAGAGTTTTTGCATTATCCGCGAGCCTTTTAAAGGAATGCTCATCAGGTACAAGACTCCACTGTTGAGGGGTGCCTTTTTTCTCTAAATATTCTTCTGCATAGTCAATGGCTTGCAAGAGATTCTCAAAATCTTTCTTTTTCATCTGATATTGCTTCAGAACCTTGGATTCCTTAGCCCCATTAGCAAGCCTCTGTTTAATCCTGTTACCTAGTGCATGCCATGAATATTCATCTTTTATATCAGGTACAATTTGCAGCTTAGCTTCTAGATCATTGATATCTTCTTCTTCGCATGGAGGCAGAATTACAACCTCAATATGCTCGAAGTGCTCAAAAGCTGTATCATCTCTTCTGTAGAGCTCTCTCCATGCACATAACCGTCGATTACCGTTTACAACATACCCATTTTCATCAAGTATTATAGGCTCTTCTTGCTTCTGTTTTTGATTTTCGAAAAATTTAAAAAGCTCTTTTCTTTTTACTAGTTCCTTCAGCAGTCCATGCTGAGCTTTTTGTGCTTCTTCTGACTCATGGTCTCTTGTGAAAAAGTCTGAAGCTAGGCTGGAATTTTTTGCGAGGTACTCTTTTTGAAGGGAGGTTGTTCGCCCATTCAGAAGTCTGTACTTAGGCAGACCTAACGGAATCTGAATAATTTTAAGGTGTTGGGGCTTTCCTAGGATTGTTACAGGCCAACTCAGCTTGGCATGTTCAACCCTGCTAGAAAAGCAAGCCTTTCTAGCAGGCAACGGCCATCCAAAATTATGCTCTTTACCTTCAAATGTAGGGCCCATATCTACTCCCATCCTATTACAACCAAAGGCATGGTTATAGTCCGGTCAAAAATATCTAATTCGCGCATAAATCGATCTGAATTCGCAATATTACTACCAAGAGCATCTGCCGCAATCTTGGTTGGCAAGAGTATTACCCCAGCGGAAATAGTTTCCCGTAGATACAATGTTTGCAGCTTTATTAGGTCAGCGTATCCTCGGGCCATATTCCCGCCGGTTTGAAGACATAGCCCTACGTTATCTTTAACTGAGGTGATGGTTATTCCGGAATGAACTGACAAGGCGATGGGCTTAGACCAACCCGTGCTTTTGAAACCCTCCAGAAGGGCTTTTTTGATTGGCCTAGCCTCGCCATGTGCAGGCTTTATGGACACAGAATAAATCACATCACTGATTTCCTTCTGTATTTTTCGAGGTATGACTTTATCACCAAAGCGGTGTCCAAATATGTAGGATTTCATCGATTCTCCTGTTTAAGCGACGGGGTCGGCGGTCGAAGTGGCTTTCACCATTCAAGCAACAGTCTGTATCTGCTGACACATTGCCATTTATGCATAATATCAGACTATTTTGGTCTGATTAGACCAAAACAGCTATAATTTTGCATAGCTTGTCATTAGGAAATACAGGAGAATTGTTATAAAAGGAAGGGGGAGGAGTTAAACTTGCTCCCAATGAGAAGACCAGCAAGAATTTCTGAGGAAAACCGCTGGATTTTTTTGGAACTAAGACTGTTCGGTTCTATCCCTAATGCTGTTAATGAAATTTGATATTTCTCATCAGCAGAGATGTTCTTTAAGGCGTGGATGGTTTTTTCAGCTAAAAGACCAAGCTCATCAAGAAGTTGATAAGGATGATGACCAACGTCCTTGTGAGTCCAAACTTTCTGTAACCCAAGTGGGTCGAATGCCTGCTTGGTCTTTTCTACAACACCAAGCAACTCCATAAGCTTCGGGTTAGCTGATTTCAAAACATCTTTGGACATGGTATTTTCAAGCAAAGAGCGGCCGAGCTTAACCTCAAGGATGTTCTTTGAATTACCATGCCAAAATTTCACTATCCAATCATACTCATCATCGGCAATTTTGGAATTTGATAAATCGAAGCGCCATCCGCTTTTGAACCTTAGATTCGGGATAGCAAACCAAAATCGTCTATCTACACGATATGATCGTCCTTCACTATCCACTTTAGTTGTTGGGGCATTTTTGGTATGAACTTTTAGCTTTTTAACGCCATCAGAAGGGCGATGTAGCTGCGATAGAGGGACACCAAGAATTGCTTGCCCAACATAGAAAGTAAACAATGGTGGAATCGCATTCCCAGTCATTTTTATTTTTTGTGCGTATGACTTTCCATGAAATTGGAACGTGGCGGGAAACCCTTGCAAACAGCCGCGTTCACGAACTGATAACCTCCTGAGTTTACCCTGCCCATTTTTCACAATTACACTTTCTCTCGAGACTCTCGTGCAAGTCGCAGTGATGGTTCTTGCCGGTGCATCAAGGTTTTCAGGAAAGTTCATATCATTGTATACTGGGTGATGGCTCTTCCACTCACGATTATATCTAAGCTCTTCTTCATTTAATGCTTTTTCAATTTCATGGTCCGTGAGCATCCCTTCTGAGATTCTAAGGCCATATATCGGATCTGTAACGGTGTGAGCAGATAGGGAGGTCATTACATTGCCAAGGGTCAAATGATCACACTTGGTTCTGTAGCTTAACAAAAGATCAAAATCGATATTGCCCGCAATACAGCGCTTTCTACGTTGCGGAAGGCCAAACTCAGACATGTCGATGATGTGTGATTGCAAACCAAGGTGTCTGAACCGGCTAAGGCTTCCCTCGGGGCAAAGTTCTGCATCAAGAACTTTTTTTACTCTCGGGACATTTTCCATTGCCCAAAACTTTGGCTTAACGTGGGCAACCACCTCTAAAAATTTTTCAATATCTTTGAGCCCATTTTTAATATCACCACTGCCACCCCGGTTTGAGTAGGAGAACTCTGTGCAGGGAGGACTGCCGACCACGATCGATACATCTGTCGGCAGCTTGGTTAAGTCCAAACCTCTAATATCTATTTGGGTAACTTTACAGGATGAATTTATTCCGTGCGTCCGTACAGCTGACTCCCACCATTCATAAGACTGCTTGATAACAATCCCAGACATTTGTAGCCCAACAGCCCAGCCGCCGACTCCGGCATATAGATCAATAGCATTATAATTCATAAATCTGGTGTGTGTAAGAGTCATGGGCTGTGCATCAATTGAATAACAAAGACTTCATAGCTTAAAAATTAATTCAATACTAGATCTAAAAATATGCGAATTCGTCACGGGCAGATGGTCTCATTTTCTAGGGCCAGATATGAAGCTCCCTGTTAGGATAAAGAAAAAATTGACCTTTAGGCGACTGGGCCCGTGGCTCTGATGGATAGAGCATTCGGTTACGAACCGAAAGGTCAGAGATTTGAATTATCTCGGGCCCACAAATCTTTCCCTGAAACCCATTGCTTAGGTAGTGGGGTTTTTCTTTTGTGTAGATCAAAACAGCTTCTTTCGATCCATGTTTCAGGCCCAAAACAATACAAGGACATTTACATGTTCTCAATCAGTAATGAAAAAGTGCGGAGCGCTGGGCTCATAACTCGAAGGTCAAAGGTTCAAGTCTTTTCCAGCTACCTACGTCATATCAAAGGCTTACGATGAAAATCATAAGCCTTTTTGATGGATTTTGTAACGTATTTGCAAATTTGTATTTTAAAAAGCTACCTAATCTTAGTAATGGATAGAAGAGGCGATGGAAGGGATCAGGGTGGTGATGCTGAGCCGTTGAATTAGAGGAATGAATCACTATTAAGGCAGGAGCCGACGAGACTCGAACTCGCGTCCTCCGGCGCAACAGGGCAAACTACCAACCACTTTCTACACTATTACAGCCAGTTGCAAGATGCAACCGGCACACAAAACGGAGATGACTGCAAGTTCGATTTACGTCTTAAACTTCTCCTAACGGAAAATCACAACGAACCATGATACAGGCTCAACTATCTAACAATTATCATTCACTTCAATAATGAGCTTGACCTATATAGCCCAACGCCTTTAGCGTGTCCAAACGGCAAGACACTCTCGACAACGAATGGAGCCATATGGATTTTGTTATTATTTCCGTCCCACTTTCCTCGACAAAGAAGAAGCATGATCGTTTGTTTTCTCTCGCCTCACAACTAAATTTCGGAGCTCTTTCGATTGCCTCACACTTAGAAGGGAAGGGAATACAAACAAAGGTTTTTGACCCACAACATTATTCGAAAGCAGAGCAACTACCAGCGGTAATTTCAAAGCTTAAAGAGTACCAACCAAAGGTGATTGGCCTCTCATGTATTAGTGGTTTTAGCTACCCTAACTTCAAGCAGTATTGCTCAGAAATAAGACGACACTTCCCCAACACTCCTATTATATCAGGCGGCAAGGACCATATCGGTCGAATCGCAGAAACGGTATTAGAAGAATGCCCAGACTTGTTACTGGTAACCACTGGAGAAAGCGAACTCGTTCATGAAGAAATTCTTTTTAGACTGTTCAAATCTCCACAAGAATCTCTCAAAGGGATTCCCAATATTTACTATCGCGATGCCAATGGCAAAACATGTAAGCCAGCTATATGCCATGCGGGAGAAGTGAATTCATTTACAAGCTTAAACTACCACCTTTATGAGAATTTCCAAAACTTTCCGGCATCTATAGAAGTAAGTAGAGGATGTCCCTTCAGCTGCGACTTCTGCATCAATGACAAAACCAGACCTTTCTTGAAAAAACGAATCTCACAAATAGCCAACGAAGCGGAACTGCTACAAATAGCCTATGAAGACCCAGAGGTATTTACCTACTTTCAAGCCCCCCTTTTCAATATGTCGATTGAAGAACTTCTTGAATTAATCTCGTTGAAAAAAGCAAAGGGACTCACATTCAAATGGAGAGCTCAAGGTAGAGTGGATACGCTTACAGCTGAAAAAGTTGTTTTAATGGGCAAAGCGGGGGCAAAAGTTATTGATTTTGGTTTAGAAAGTGGTTCTCCGAATATCTTAATGCGAATGGGGAAAACCTCTTCTCCAACTGAATATCTTACAAAGGCACTTACTCTTTTTCGGGCAGCGGCGGAAAGCAACCTGATCATTAAAATTAATATTATGTTCTACATTGGTGAGAGCTGGGAAACACTTGCTGAAACATTTTCATTTATTGAAACAAACATATCGATCATCAATGCAATCTCAGCATATCCAGTTTTGGTATATCCCGGTGGAGACTTCAAAGAAGCGATCAAATCTGAATTGAATACTCATGGAGGTTCATTCGTTGAGAATTCATTTTGGGGAGATCGACACCTCACACCAATTAACCCAAGCTTTGAATTTTCCTATGAGGACATGCAGTCATTGGGGGTACTTTTTGGAAAAGCATTTCAAACACAACGATCTTTTTTCAATGAGAGAAAAGCAGGTTATTATCGGCCAAGAGTAACATATGAAGAATTTTCCAAACAGGTCAGCTTTGTCTCACGTGACAGCTTGCCTTTTTCAAAATCAGAAAATGAGATGCTCGATAATAGGAATCAACTGAGACACTTGCTTAAGCTACAGAGGCACTGGGGAAAGAATGAAAATAGCTCTTAGTGGTACATCCTCGACAGGAAAGACAACCCTATTAAATGACCTGTTGCTTAACAGGCAAATCAAGGAACACGTTTGTCAGGCTGCACAAATTGATACCCGATCAATTCTAACTGACATGGGTTTAAGGGCTGACGGCTTTGGTTGTAGCTCAAAAAGTATGAGAGAATTCCAATGGCGAGTGTTAGAGGAAAAGCAACGAAGTGAATCCAAGTTAGCTTCATTCATTACTGACCGTTCATATCTGGATTTGGCAGCGTATTGGGTTACACGACACAACGAGCACGATCAGGAAACCGCTGATTACATTGACAGATGCATAGAGGCCGCTGCCACTTATACGACTCACATCTTTTTACCTTATGGTAGGATACCGTTTTCAGAAGACAGCTTCCGCCCCTCTGATCCAGTTTTTTTATCAAATGTATCCAACACGATATCTTCGCAATTGACAGAGAGCAACCTTCCGCACATGACACTTGCTGAAGCTGATAGGGATAAAAGCGTAGCATTAATCCTGAACTATATTCAGTTATCTTAGTCACTCATCATCTTGAAGGAAATTAAGACTCTCAATAGATTTTTCACATCTTTCGTCAAAATGATGGTTTATTCGTTCGACAGTCTCACTAATTGCCTGAAGAGCATCCTCTTCATTTTTAAAGGATTGCCATATAGTCGAAGTACTACCAACCTGAGAAGGGGTGTATGAAGTAAAATACTTTACAGGGTAAGCCTTGTTCGGATCATTAAACCGACTCAGAAATAAAATACGAACGCCATATTTGTTCTTTTGTGGGTAAACAGCATATGGCGCAGCAAATTCTCCTGAATATGGAAGCACACCGACAGTATCCATTGCGCGATAAATATAGTCATAGATTGACCGCCCCAGCACTTCAGATTCGGAAAGCACTAACACACGCCCATACTTCTCATGTTCAATGCAAGTTTTTTTAATGTCGTTGTCAAGTGCAACGGAGCTTTCAAAAAAAGAATCACGATCATCGCCCAACACTTGGTCTACAAGATTTTCAAAAAAATCAGCGCCTTGGTTCTCATTAATCCCTTTGTCGATTTCATAACGTAGCCCTCTAGAGATGAGGTATTCATCTCTCCCCGCAATAGAGAACATAATATGATCATCAAAGTTGCATAGGCCAGCAACCTTAAGCCAAAAGATCGAATCACTATCCAAAGTACTACCAGCAAACATCGCCCTTTCATCACAAAGAGATACTGTGATCCCAGCTTCAATCATCCTTTGGATATCAAGACCAGATCCAGCTAAAGGGGATGCATAGCTCCAAGCGCAATGACGATTCTTACTAATTACTTCTAGGACGCCGTCTAAAAAGTCTTCTGCCAAATGTAGGTCTATTAACGAAACAAGGCTGTAACTGGCAAAATCCACTTCCCGTAAGTGCTCCTTCCAAAAGCGCCTAGGCGATACAGTCTTCTCAAAATTGCAAACCACCTCGGTCTCGAACCCTAAAGCCTCAAACTGTTTTTTTGATATTGCAGCTGAGATTAACCCATGAGCATTACAATATGAGAAAATGATAGCTCGCTTCTTTTCGCCATCACCTACATTGGCCTGATTGGGAAGAGTTTTGTGAACTGGGACAATCTGAACAGGCCAAGCCAGTTGGGTCCCCAGCATCTCGTCTATTAGCCTCTCAACTTGCCCCTTTGCATGGGAAAATTGATCAAGAAAAATCTCAAACTTCTTTTCAACCGGACTCACAACGACCCTCAAAGCCAGTATATTAAGAACACCAAGATGGTGTTGCTTTTGGTCCGAATAATAATCCTCAACGATCCTATCCCGACTATCATAATCTGTACTTCTTCTATAATCTAAATCCATACTGTCAGCGATTCTCAACAACGAAGCCAGCAGCCCAACTCTTACTCCAGTAACTTCGTCAACCAAGTCCTTATCATAGTCCTTCCTGTGCCACTTACAAAGTGTTGCCACTATCTCTTCTTCGTTCTCGTCAAAAGGTAACACCTTTTGATCACACATTTTTTTTACAAGATTATACGACTCTTTGTGATGGGTTTTCCGATCTTTCACCATACCGATATCGTGTAGCAAGGCGGAAGCAAGCAACAGAGAATACTCATGGGAAGAAAGATCAAACAGCATGCCTAGAAGCTTCGCGCTAGAATGAACTCTTTGGGCATGTAAAGGACCATGATCATTCATTTGAAGAGAACTAGCTTTATCCTTGGCAGCCATCATATATGGGAGGCTAGCTTTATAGACTTCAATTTCCATCGACAAATCGTACATAACCTCTCCAATGAATTCATACTAAAAATAGGTACTGCTCACGCAAATTTAAATTAAAAAAATCAATCATCTACAGATAAAGTAATACTATCTCATCCACATCAATCACACCTCATGAAACGACATGAAGACCCTCAAGTCCAGCCTTGTCGTCCCAAACGGATTTACAAAAAATGAATAAGAAAATGAAACCAATAATACTTAATACTAATTCCATAACGATCTCCCTTTCCATCCAATCAGTTTAACCTCTCCGTTCGAAATAGATATACAGGCATATACTCTCAATTTTATGATTCGCCAATCCAATACTGTTTATTGAGATGATGAGATCGTGGACAATAGAGAAACCCACCGCAATTAAGCAGTGGGTTTCCATTCATATTATGTAAAAAGCTCTCATCAGTTCTATTGTTTCCACTTAACATCTTCTAGAATACGTTCATGTATCGCATCCGCCGCCCTCAAAAACAGAATATATACGTATTCGTTATAAGGTCCATTAAGAGCAAATGCAGGCGGTGAAACCTCCAGTACCGCTATTGATGTATCCGGTAACCGTGCTAGGCTCGCTTCCAACTCCTCAAGGGCGACCCTAGAAGGCATAACTACTATTTTCCCTTTAGGCGCATAATTCGCAATACCCGCAGTATTATCATTGTGCTCATTCTGCACATTATGCGCATAGCTTCCGACATCTAAACCCGAGTTATTACAGTTAGTTGATAGCATTACTGCCGCCTCTCATACGCCAAGTTATTAACGACATACTCCTGACTCTTTGGTCTTCCCGCACTCCGGTTAGGACTATTGATTGCGAATATATATGAGCGCTCTTCTAATTCTTTAAGGGCGGGGGTGATCTCTGACATGGTGGGGTAACGTCCCCTTACCTTGTTTAGTGCGTCTCTGGCCGTAAAGGTGGACACCCTGTCGCGCCTAATCCATTCAAGAATGGCCTGTGCACATTCTTGAGATTTATCTGTTCCCATAAGTGAAAAGACCGCTTTCGCGTGTTCAGATAGTACATCCCCTATGCATATTGCTGTCTCCATCGTTTTAGCAGAAACTTCATGATTTTGAGGTGTTTCATGCATAGATATATGCAATAAACCTGCAAGCCGTATCAACTGGCCGGGGAACTTTCCCGCCCAGTCACGCATGTGTTCATATCCACCACCAACCTGCAAATCATCTTCAACCGAGGCAAACATGTTTTTCCACCGCAGCAGCGCTTCAGAGGAAAGTCGAATTATGTGAGAAGTCTTATCTCCATTGCCGTTTCTTGCCCAAGGGATAGCCAAGAGATCTCTAATTTTATACGCATATCTTTGCTTAAGCTCTTCGGGTATCGGCCTTGATTCAGCATCACGGAATCCAAGTTTACTTATAGGCAAGAAATAGAGAAAACGCCCGATTAATCCGCGTCCCCTGAATCCCGGTTTGGAAGCCAGCCCTTGAACTACTTCAGGCTGCGGACTAATAACCAGTGTTAAATGAGGGTCGTCAAGGCATATAGAATCTCGGCCTTGCCTATCAATCTGGGCGGCCTCCCCACTCCAGAACTTAAGAACGGCATCAAGATTTGGCACCCCCGAAGAATATCTTCCGCT
Source organism: Pseudodesulfovibrio sp. (assembly GCA_022712855.1). Classification (GTDB taxonomy): domain Bacteria; phylum Desulfobacterota; class Desulfovibrionia; order Desulfovibrionales; family Desulfovibrionaceae; genus Pseudodesulfovibrio. The sequence goes on from JAFLJT010000141.1 coordinate 13,970, forward strand.
AAGAGTATCGAAAAGACCTCCCTCAGCTTCAAGAACGCCAATCCGTTGATCGTGTTCCCCCATCATCACTCCAAGGGCCTCTGGGGTAAAGTCATCTGCTAAGAGCCTAGGAAGCGCTGGAATATCGGGTATTTCAGCTTCCAAAGTTTTAATCCTTTCCATTTCTTCTCTGCGAAGTTCAACTGTTTTTGCTCTAGCCGCTTTTACTCTTGCATGTTTTATAGCTGCTTCTATCGTTAGTTTGTCAGACGATAGCTTTTTCCTTTTTTCAGCTACTTCCTTTTGCTTTGTCTTTTGCCACTCGACAAGGGGGCGTTTACAATTTTCCACTGTAGAAGATTTTCTTTCTCCGGGAGGTAGGGCGCACAATGCGTATATGCTCAACGGCTCCGTATAACCATCGCATACTTGGATTTTGAATTTTCTTTGCCCGGCAATAGCGAATGCGCCCAGCACATTGGCAAATGCAAGTTCAAAAGGCACCTGAATACTGCGAGCAAGCGCCCTCGCATATTCCCCCATTATTCCCGGTATAGCACGACCAGAGAGCGATGGAGGATTAAGGCCATTGAATGGGACCGGAAATCTCTCATCATTCGATGTTTTCTCAAAACCCAACGCGGGTATACTTTTGTTTTTATCCCAAAGAATCTCTACTTGGCCGACCACGTCATTATCCGTTAGTTCAAGATTCTGACTATCTCGCCATTGGGTTGCTTCAGTAATTGTTTGAGAAAGGGAATACCCTTGATCAAGATAAAATTCGATTCGCTTATCGATCGCAATGAGTTCATTATGCAGCACTGGCACCTCCAATTCCAAACACCTGTGAATGAACATAATCAGGACAAATCACTTCATTTTGTGAACACGTATCTCTGAAGGCGATACTTCCTGTACTCCATTTGCAAATCGAGTTGAGATTTTCATAATTATCTGCTTCAAACAGATTGGTTATAGCCTTTTCCATCAAGCCTCCTTGAGGTTTGGGGTGGGGGATGCCTTTGTTCCCTGTCGCCGTTGTCAACAACGCCTTTTGAGAGAATTTGTATCTAACCCTTTAGATATCAAGGTCACCCACTGTTAATTCATGCAAGGAAATTTCTGACCCTCATTAAAAAATCTGAAATTCCTGCAACGCGGGTTATCCATTGTAGTGAAAACCGGGATCAGTATTTATCTTTTCCGCTGTAATACATTGACTCAGATTTCAAATCGAAGCCGTAAAATCCATCTCCCTCCCACATGTCTTGCTCACAAATCTGTTTCATTAAGTCATTCAATTCACAGTCGATCTCTTGAGGTACATTTTCCCAACCCAACATATAGTAACTAAAAATATGAAACGGGATTCTTAAGGCGAGGGCTACTGATTCATGAGATATCCTTTCCCTTTTTAGATTTTCCATCAGGGGATGGGGCGTTCCAAACTTTTCAAACTCTTTAACCTTATCAAGCAAAATCACATTTCATCTCCTTGTTTGTTTCCAACAATATTACCATGCCTAAAGAGGTTTCTTGTCTTTCAGCAGACGAAATATTAAAAATGCAGCACGTCGTTTCGGGCCAAGGCATTAAAATATTTCATTTTATTTTATTTCTTCCTGATAGGCGAGTTAGGACACAAGGGTATACCCATATGTCCAGTGGACATAGCGTGGACATTTGAGTTGACTGCGGGGTCTTTTGACCATAGGAATAAATACATCTTAAACCCTAATGTCCTCCGTCGAGGTGCCCATGCCCACGCTATTTGCTTATTGTAGAGTCTCCACAACAGACCAGTCTCCCCAAATTCAAGTCGATGCCATAACCGAGGCATACCCCGATGCTGTAATCCGTGAAGAGAAGGCCAGTGCATCAAGCCGAGATGGCCGTCCTGTGCTTGGTTTATTGCTTGAAATGATTGGTAAAGGTGACAAGTTGATCATTTGGAAATTGGATAGGCTTGCACGCAATGTGCGTGACCTGTCTAATATTGTTGACTTGCTTGAGAAGAAAGGAGCCTCGCTGGCGATCATGGATCAACGTATTGATACAAGCACGGCAAGCGGCAAAGCCTTTCTCGGAATGCTGGGTGTATTTGCAGAATTCGAAACTAATCTGCGTAAAGAACGGCAGATGGCGGGGATTGCCAAAGCCAAAGCGGCCGGGAAATACACCGGGAGAAAGCCTAGTTATGACCGTGAACGTATATCGGAGTTACTCATGGAGGGTAAAAGCCAAGCAGAAATTGCACGAAAGTTTGGGTGTAGCACCAAAACAATTCAGCGCATTAGGAAAGGACTTCCAGACCTTCATCCCAAAAAACTGAGAAGCAAGCCATAGGTTGGGTATTGATAGCGTTTTGAGGGGTGATTATCCATCCTGATACTCAGGATGATGTCAGGGTAGCAAGGTGTGCTTAGGATGCGTTCTTAGTCCACTTTCCCTTATCACAGTAGGGTGGTTAGACCCTTTGTTTTGCCCATGCCTAACAGCTTCTTGCGCTATTGCTTCCGGGGGGGGGCTTGTGAAGGGGGGGGGTAAGTGGGTTTGAGCACCATCCCATGTATATATATAGGTATGGCTCACGCAAAATTTTACGATTAAAATTAGGAGTGTTAGCATCCATTTTCACTTCCTTTACTGTGATAGAAGCAAATGGAACAGCCAGCTTTGCTGGAATCGCAAAGGAAATGAACGCCAAAAGGATTAAGACCGCGCGGGGTGGGCAGTGGCATGCCTCCAGTGTGAAGAGACTGTCAGAACGGCTGGATCAGGCCGCATAAGGTAAAGAGATAAAACAATGCCAATGTCCAAAGAACAAGAGGAACAAGCTCGCAAATATCACCACGACTGCATTCATCGTCGGGACGACTTGAAGAAGTTGATCAAAGAGATGCCGCCACTGGACGTCTATCGCACTCCGCCAGATGATCGGAACCGTAGCCGATGCGGATGCATGACAATGTCTATGAGAGCGAATGAAGACCTTCGTTCATACTTGGTTGTGAAGAACACTCACTCTCTTGATGATATCCCAGATGACGTATTGAACACTCTTCCTGATCTTGAGCTATGGAAGATTAAACAAGACTCCAAGGAAACACTTTTTTTCTTTGATCGGGACAGCGATGCAGGACAGTACGATGACACAAAATTGATTGTTGATCGTGGCTGGCTTGAGTTGAGCAACGACATGGGGTGGGGTTGGTCGAAGTACAGAGAAATCGAGGAAATCAAAGCTCGTCGAGCGGCTTTGCCAGAAGAAGAAAAGCAGAGACTTGAAGAGAAGAGGCGGAAGGAGCTTGCCGGAGCTGCCGAACTGGCGTTAGGTATAATTCGGCATGATCAGCGAAAGGCAATCAAGGAAATGCTCAAGAGCTGGTTGCCGTGGAATTGGTTTAGAAAATAGGAAGGAAAAACGACAAGAGTTTACCGTATGTTTACCGGACAAAGAAAAAAGGCTTTCACCAATTAAGATGAAAGCCTTTGATTCCAAGTGGTGCTCGGGGACGGAATTGAACCGCCGACACGGGGATTTTCAGTCCCCTGCTCTACCGACTGAGCTACCCGAGCACGCTTTGAGAGGCTGTAACTACCGAAATGGACGGTGGTTGGCAACCTCTTTTTGGCTTATATGGCAGATTTTTTTACTCTTCATCCTCTAGGGGTGCGCCCAGAGCCATGATTCTGGAGGCGTATCCGGTGCGAAGTGCCTCCAGATATTCGGTGTCCAGCGGGCCTTTCCA
>JAFLJT010000076.1 GCA_022712855.1 Pseudodesulfovibrio sp.
CGAGCCTAATACATATATAAAGGGTCACGTCGATATTTTTTGACGTGACCCTTTATTTTTGAAAAGCTATTTCACTATATGAAACAAGAAAGGCGAGAGAGTTATCTCACAGATCGCCGCAAATTATCGCGCGGCGCTTTACCCTCTCTTCCCTTCCCCCCAGCCGCCGGAGGCATCCAAAAAAAAGAATCCGCCTATGTCAGCGATAGCTGGCATAGGCGGATAGTTATTTATTGGTCACCGTTACTTACGGCGGGCTTCGACTGTCATTCCGGGTTTGAGTTGGTATTCTTTGCCGAAGATTTCTACGGGTACGATTTTATCGCCCTTGTGATAGGCGGTCATATTGACGCGATCTTGGTCGATAACGAGATCGAACCAGATTTTTTGCCAGATGAAACTGAACTTCATCTGACCCCAATGGGCGGGCAGATCGGGGTCTACCTTCATGGGCGTTGAGGACATGTTGAGCCCTGCGAAATCCTGTTTGACGACTTCTAGGGTTCCGGCCATGACGCCTGTGTGGACGCCTTCGATGGTGGTTCCACCCTGGGTGTCCTCGATATCGCTGTGCATGGCCTCCATGAACCAATCCCACGATATTTCACTGGAATAGATGTACTTGGAAATAACCGCGTGCACGACTTTCGAGAGCGTCGAGCCGTGGCTGGTGCGCTGCTCGTAGAAATCGTAGTTGTCCTTGAGCAACTTGAGCGGATCATCGACCTTGTAGCCAAGCTGATTGAGGATTCGAGCGACCTCTTCGGGTTCAAGCACGTACCACGTCATGAGCGTGTCTGCCTGCTTGGCGACCTTGTAATGGTCGGGCGAATCGTTCTCGGCTTTGAGGATACGGTCCATACGACCGATGGAATAGAACCGCTTGCGATAACCGTCCCAGTCCAACTCATCAAGATCCATGTACCCATCGAACTGGCTGATGATACCATCATCAGTGAGCACGACGTTGAGCTTGGTGGTCATGTCCTCCCACTTGGCAAGCTCCTCATCAGCGATACCGATCTTGCCTATGATCTTTTTACGCACCTTGGGTGGCAACTCGCCGAGGGTTTCCAGGGCCTTTTCGAGCAACCAAACGACCATTATATTGGTGTAGGCGTTATCCTTAACGCCATGCTCGTCGCTGCCGGGCAGCGATTCATGAAACTCGTCCGGCCCCATAATGCCCGCGATATGGTATTTATCCGTGGCGTCTTCATAGGTTGCGATACCACCCCAGAAACGGGCGATGTCGAGCATCATTTCTGCGCCGTAATCCTTAAGAAATGTCTTGTCTCCGGTCCATGAAATGTAGCGCCAAGTGTTAGCGAACACTGCGATGGATACATGCCGCTGGTTCCGCGACAGATCCGGGTCCCACTTCTTGGATTCCGGGTTATAGTGCACTTCCTGAGTTTCCTCAGAACCATCATCCGCGGTCTGCCAGGGGAACATTGCGCCGATATAGCCGTTTGCCTTGGCATATTCGCGCGCCGCATCCAGACGGTTATAGCGATACATGAGCAGCGCTTTAGAGATATCTGGGAAGTTGGCGTCAAAGAATGGGAGGATATACAATTCATCCCAGAAGATATGACCGCGATACGCCTCGCCGTGCAAACCGCGAGCGGGCATCCCTGCGTCGCGATCAGCATTGTGCGGACTGGCCGTGACCAACAGGTGGTAAATGTGCAGACGAAGCACGCGCTGGACAAAACGGTCGCCAGTGACGCGAATGTCTGCTTTCTGCCAGAGCGCCTTCCAGCTCTTGGCGTGAGGGCCGAATACGCCCTGGAAAGTACGTACCTTGGTCAAGCTATCGAGGCACATCTCCTTGAGATCGCCCGGCGTCTTGTCCAATGATGTCCGTATGTAAACGAACTTTTCGAGGGTGTAGCGGTTGTTTTCCAGAGCCATGAGCTGCATCTCTTCCGAGACCTTGGCCTTGTCCTGTACAACTTCCCTGCGCACATCGAGGACCTTGCCATCTTCGAGCACGATGTTCTTGGAGGCCATGACAATCTGATACCGTGAATGGGTCGTTTCCATATGCAGGAAAACGCCATCTCCGGCCTTGCCGCCAGCCACACGACTGAGGTGCTTGGTGTTGAGCTTGGAATAACGGGCCACACCACCGTTCTCGACATTACCGTCGATGGAGGAACGGAAGGTGATCTTGGCCGAATAGTTAAGCGGGGTCAGGTCAAATTTGAGCGCACAAAGGTGAGCATCGGCCATGGAGACCACACGCTTCGATGCGATGCGGGTCATGCGTCCAACCTGATCCTTGACCACGATGTCACGCTCCAAAGTACCTTCACGCATATTGAGGCGATGACAATAACTCAGAATTTCCATGGACAATGGTGAGACGAACTCGCCGTTGCCGATCTTAAATTCAACAGGCAACCAGTTGGGACAATTCACAAAATCATTGTTCCAAATATCGCGTCCCTGAATATCACTCGGTGTCCTGTTGAAGACACCGGAGATGTAAGTACCGGGATAGAAATTGAAGGAATCACACTCGCATTCGTAGGCGCCACGCGTGCCCAGATATCCGTTACCCACGGTGGTCAGCGTCTCGCGCAGTTTCTCATCACCAGGGTCGAAGCCGGAATAGGTGAGGTACCATTCATCGGTAGCCATACCGCTTTCAAACCACTCAATGAGGTCGTCCACGGTGATTTCACCGAGATCGGACACGACCTGATCAGCACCAAACTGCATGAGCATTTCGCCCTGCACATTGCGGGCGATGCCGAGAGTCAGGCCGAAGTTACCGGAACGTCCAGCCTGAACGCCGGAGATAGCATCTTCCACCACCACACATTCACCGGGATTGAGACCCATGTTCTGAGCCGCAATGACAAAGATATCCGGTTCGGGTTTCCCCTTGAGACCATCGTTGGCAGAGACAACGCCATCAACCTGCGTCTCGAATACATCTTCCAGGCCAGCAAGTTTTAGCACAAGCTGGCAGTTGCGACTGGATGTAGCGACGCCCACACGGATGCCTTGTTTCTTGAGTTCGTTGATGAGATCAACGGATGTCTGGAAAACTTCCGGACCTTCCACACTCAAAATATCCTGATAGAGCGCATTCTTGCGATTACCGACGCCGCAAATGGAATCCATGCTCGGCGGATCTTCCGGCGTGCCGGGCGGCAACTGGATATTGCGCGATTTCATGAAACTGAGCACACCTTCAAAGCGCGGCTTGCCGTCCACGTAATTGTGGTAATCGTTGGTCCGATCAAATGGCTCGAAGGGAATATTCTTTTCCTCAGCATTCAGCTTGAGGAATTCATTGAACGCGGTTTCCCAGGCTTGCGCATGCACTTTGGCGGTGCGGGTGATGACTCCATCTAGGTCGAAAACGACGCCTTTGAGTGTGATTGCAGACACAGTCACTCCTTAACGCTTGAATTTATTTTTCAATCAGAGCTACAGCAAGCCCATGATGGTTACCAACATATCCGGTTCCGGCACAATAAGCGCGTTGGGTGTCAGCCCTGTCACCCGCTTTGCCAGATCATCATTTTCCGTCACATAAATAGCATACGCATCGGGCGTCATTTCCAGAGCGGCTTCAAGAATGGGCACGTCGCTACCAGTGTCACCACAAATGAGATGCGGTCCCCTGAACAACCCGAGCCCAAACTCGGTATTGAGATATTTAACCCCGTCTCCCTTATCGAAATCCTTGAGGCCGTCGTCAGCATCGATGGTCAGAATGATTTCCACATCCAACCCAGTATCCTCGATGCGGAAATTCTTCGCGCCCGGGTCGAGTTCAGCGGTCAGTTCTTTGAGAGTAGCAAGGAATGCATCAGACTCGGCCAATGGAATGGACTTGCCAATGTCCTGCCGGGCCACGGTGGACTGACCGAACTTGAACTGCAAGCCAGACCCGATAAGCGAAAACTTCTCGTTTTCTGGTTGAGCCAATAAGTCATGCAACCGAGCATTGAGGGCGTCGATGGCTTCCTGCTTGTCCGCTGAAATGGGCAAGCGCCGAGTGCGCCCTTCCAGATCGAGACACTCGCGCCCTTTGGATGCGGCGTAGTAAATTTTACCTTCGGGATTCACGGATATTTCTATCAAACCATCCAAAGGAGCCGAAGTCAGGATGACTGGCTTTTGCACCTTGTTCAGACAGAACCGGGAGAGGAAGACCGAATTGTAAATGGATTGGATGGACGTCAGATACCGCGCACAATAATTATTGATTGTGCCGTCACGGTCCGTGATCAGACAATTGAGATCGAGCCCGCCCAGCAACTCACGTCCAGCGGCCACGTAATCATCGAAACCGGGATGCAGATCAGCGAGGAGATCAAGGAACGTCTCTTCACCCTCTTCAAGATAGAAGAGATCCTTGCGAGTCTCATTGATTTCGTAATCCATCTCAAGCTCAATGGTTCGTGATTCATCAAGGTACAACACACGCTTGTTATTCACTTCCGTCACATCTTCCAGCGAGCCAAGGGCATTGTTCAGCGACTGGATCGTGTCCTTTGACACCTCTTCACCCGCCAAAATGGTGGCAACGGCGTTAAAGCGCGCTTGCCGAGTGGCAGCCATAAGTGCGTAAAAGTCTTTAAGAGTCTTGAGTTCAGTCGGTTTGATTTGCATGACGTCCCTTCTTAATAAGCCACTTGTACTGTGTAGTTTATGACCATGGGTTTACCGCCCTTGGTAGGCGGCACCATAAGTTTGTATTCGAGCGTTCCGGCATCAGGCTTGGTATAGTTCTGATCTGTAACGGTCACCTTCCACTGGCCGGAATATCTGTCCTTGAGAGTCAGGGATTGTTGGGTGTCTTTGCCGTTGAGCACTTCAATTCGCCACCCCATTTCATAGGAGTTTTTGCCCAGCTTCTTGAACGATGTCTGACTGCGTTGAACAGTCACATCAAAAGCGCGGCCAAGAACAAGCTTGGTTTCGCCACCTTCCGCCACATGCCCTATACGCGATTCACCCGCCAGAAGCAGGCGACCGTCCTGGGTCGGCATGAAGACACGCACCAATCCGGCGGGCATTGGCCGACCAAGGCCGTTTTGTTTCGTGTTGGTAAAACGCAAAGAGAGTTCTACATTCTGTTCTACCTTGGCACTCCGCTGGCCTCTGCTCGCATTAAAGAGGCTCACCAATTCCTGCTTCAGAGCAACAGTTGGTGCAGAGAACAGACTCAATTGTTTGGTCCCGGACTCGGCCAGACTGACGGAACGTCCGAAAGAATAGATGTGATACTGAGAGAATTGTTCTTCCGAAGGCGGCAGCGGCGCGGCGGCACCTAGCGTGTCGGCTTCCATGTACCTGGCAGCTTTGACATACCCATTTCGCCGCGGCGAACTTGCCTGCTTCACATCACCGGCAACCAACGTCAGGGACGCATTGGTAAAACCACGGCCGGAATTGTTTTCCAGGGTAGCCCAAGCGTCCAAGGCTGCCGCATCCCCTTTGGCGTTGACGGTGACTGCATAGTCAGCCCGCCAGTTCAAACCACCCATGAGGTAGCTTAAACGCACATCGCGCTTACCAGCTGATTTGTTGTCAGTGGTCAGTGTCAACGTCGGCTGACGCTGTAAATCTTTGGGGAGTTCGGGAAAAAGCAGAGCTTCATAATTGCCGAGATAGACCTCGTTCCCAACGAGGAAAACAGGCCGATCAACATTGGATACGAGCGTCGCCTTACGGAGGATGCGCGCATCACCATCAGTGGGATCGGGCATAATGACCGTCAGTTCTTTGCCAAGGTAACGATTCAGCAAATTATTCGTCGTGATCGGAATATAGCTATATTGCAAATCAAGCACCGACATTCCACTGGCAGATGCCCGGACCGAGGTCGGATCAAGCGTCGTTGGGACGTCCTTAAAAACAACGCTTGCCAATCCCTTTGGCAGCTTTACAGAACGAGCCTCAGTTACAAGGGCTCGACCAGAGTTGTATACGACGACAGACGCACTTTTTACGCTACCTGCAAAGGTCAGCGGCGCACTCGCCAAACATACGAGTGAGATAAGTAGAAAAAGAACAAAATATTTCAGCCGGTTCATCAATCCTCCGGGATTTAAAACACGTTACACTCCATAGAACAATGTATGAAGTTACCTTGCACCGTACAATGGCCTAGTTTTTTTTGCAAAATATTAACGAAGTTTGTCATTTGGCAGAAAACCGGGAGAACAACCACAAATCAATCAAATTGAGACATCTAACGAATGGAATGAATCGCAGTTTTGAATAAGCTGGATAACAGCAATTCATGGCACATTTCAGACATACCACTCGCTAAAACTCTAGATATTTGCTAGAGACCAAAATATCATGAAAATCCTCGTTGTTGACGACTGTCGGGTTACATGCACCCAAATTGCGAATATCCTTGATCAAGCAGGATATCCTAATGCTATGACTGTCAACAACTTCGAAGAGGCCATGGCGGTCCTTGCCAAATCCCACGAAGCAGAAGCACCCGTTGATCTCATCATCATGGATGTTGAAATGCCCGGCACCGACGGCATTGCGGCCACTCTGACCATCAAATCACACAACGATTACGAAGATGTACCTATTGTCATGGTGACCTGTCATGACGATGAGGCAACATTAGATCGCGCATTTGCCGCCGGGGCCTCAGATTTTATCGTCAAACCCGTCCGGCGCATCGAACTGCGAGCGCGTATCCGATCCGCTCTTCAGCTCCGCCGCGAAATGGTCAAACGTTTGGACCGTGAAAAAGAATTGGAACGACTGGCCCGCAAACTGGAACGCATGTCCAATCAGGACGGCCTGACAGGCATTGCCAACAGACGCTGTTTCGACGACAACCTCGTCAAGGAATGGGTCCGCAATGGCCGCGAGGGGTCGCCCTTAGGTTTGCTCATGATCGACATCGACCATTTCAAGTCATACAACGATGCCCTTGGACATGTAGACGGCGACAGTTGCCTCTGCAGCGTTGTATCAGCCATTCGTTCTGCCGTTCATCGCCCCGGCGATCTCGTTGCCAGATACGGTGGCGAAGAATTTGCCATCATCCTACCTAATACCGACTACGCTGGAGCCATGGCCGTGGCTGATAACATCCACGCCAATCTTTCCAAAAGCGGCATCATGCATCCCGATTCAACGGTCAGTTGTTCTGTCACAGTATCCATTGGCATCACATCCAGCGTCCCAACCTGCCAAACAACACCAGAACAACTCGTCCAAGCAGCCGATCGAGCCATGTACCAAGCCAAACAATCCGGCAGAAACAGAACCGAAACAATTTGCCTCCCCCCATCTGACGAATTGAGACAGTAAAAGATGTCTCCGACGGCTGGGGGGAAGGGGAAGAGGGAAACCCTTTGGAAAGGG
>JAFLJT010000077.1 GCA_022712855.1 Pseudodesulfovibrio sp.
AACCTCGCTGCTCAGGCTGGCGTTCGTTACTCCATCGAAAATCCCAAAGCGTATATCAACTCGAATATCGTTGGCTTCCTTAACGTTCTGGAAGGCTGCCGCCATAATGAAGTTGAGCATCTTGTCTATGCATCCAGTAGTTCAGTCTACGGCATGAATACAAAAATGCCACTCAGCCCTCATGAAGGTGTTGATCATCCCATGAGCCTCTATGCTGCGACCAAGAAGTCCAGCGAGATGATGGCGCACTCCTATAGTAATCTGTACAAACTACCCACAACGGGCCTTCGTTTCTTCACCGTGTATGGTCCCTGGGGCCGTCCTGACATGGCGCTGTTCCTGTTCACCAAGGGCATCATCGAAGGCACCCCGATTAATGTATTTAACAACGGCAAAATGCGCCGTGACTTTACGTACGTTGATGACATCGTTGAAGGCGTGATTCGTGTGACTAAAAACATCGCCACACCGAACCCGGATTGGGATGGCAACAACCCTGATCCGTGTACCAGCTCCAATCCTTACCGTGTCTATAACATCGGTAATAACTCCGTCGTTGAACTTTCTCGCTACATCGAAGTCATTGAAGAAGTGGTGGGCAAGAAAGCCATTTACAACTATATGGGCATGCAGCCCGGTGACGTTCCGGCCACTGAAGCTGACGTGGATGATCTTGTCCGCGACGTCGGATTCAAGCCCGATACCACCGTTGAAGTTGGCATCAAGAACTTCGTCGACTGGTACCGCGAATATTACAATCAGTAGGTGCTCACCTCTCGATGATCATATTATTACTATATTGATCATTGTAAACACCACCCCGATCATTCAAAACGGGACGGATTTTCCGTCCCGTTTTTCGTTTTTTGCACCTATTTTCGACTTCCTCCTTGCGAACATTTTGTTTTCGGCCTACGTACAGATGTAGGGCATCAACAATTGTTTCACGTGAAACATTGGCACTGGTGACACCGATTGTTTCACGTGAAACAATTGTTGATAAACGAAACCGAAGCGTTCAAGCGAGGGTCCTGTGGCGAGAAGAATCGTTGTAGCGAATCAGAAAGGTGGAGTGGGTAAAACCACAACTGCTGTGAACCTGTCTGCGTCTCTGGCTGTGATGGAGAAAAAGGTCTTGTTGGTGGATTGCGATCCCCAGGGAAACGCCTCCAGCGGACTTGGTTTCTATCCCGGCGATGACCGGGAAAACATCTATTCCGTGCTGTTCGAGCCAAAGAATGTCCACAAGGCTATCTATGAAACGGCGGTGCCGTTCCTGGATATACTGCCGGGTACACAAAATTTGGTGGGTGCGGAAATCGAGCTGGTGGATAAGTTCGGGCGGGAGTATTACCTGCGCGAATTATTGGAAGCAGTGGATGCTGAGTATGAGTATATCATCATCGACTGTCCGCCTTCTTTAGGGCTGCTGACGGTGAATGCGCTCTGTTCAGCTACAGAGCTTTTGGTGCCTTTGCAGTGTGAGTATTACGCATTGGAAGGCATTGCGCAGCTCTTGATGACGTACGAACTCGTACGCAAGAGACTCAACACCGGGTTGAAAATGCTCGGCGTGGTTCTTACTATGTATGATTCGCGCAATAGATTGTCGTGGCAGGTGAAGCATGAGGTGCGAAAGGCATTCCCGCAGCATTTGTTCGAGACGATCATACCCCGAAATGTGCGGCTTTCCGAGGCTCCGAGCTTTGGTAAACCCGTGATCAATTATGATATAAAATCGCGTGGCGCGGAAGCGTATCTCGCGTTGGCCCAAGAAGTGGCTAAAAGCTCGACTGCTGGGAGCTAAGCTTAAGTTCTTTCAAATACGATCACCCCTGTTCAGGCAGGGGTGATCGCTGTGATAAAGCGGTGAAAAACTAGTACCGCGCTTCCTTGTTCAGATCTTTCTCCTGGTAAGGAGTGCACTCGGTCTTGATCTCTTTGCTGAAATGCTTCTTGGAAATCTTGGCCTGGCACTTCATACATTTGAAGGAGACGAGGCCAGCGATATTCGCAGAGGTCATGCGGAAAAGGCGGGGTTCATCAGCAGCCCAGTCTTCGGTGGCGTTACCGCAGTGTTCACAGTGAACATCGGTGTCCACGGGGTACGGAAAATCCCAGCTGGCTTTCAGGTATTCCCAGTCGCCGGTAGGTTCTTCCTTCTCGACAACAGGGGTTTCATCTTCAAGGCCGAGCGTGGTGAGAACGTCTTTTTTGACATGGTTCCAGGCTTCGGCAGAGAGCAGGCAGCCAATGAGCTCGCCATCTTTATCGAAAAGTTCGTTGATCTGATCAGACATGTATACTCCGGTCGTTCGTTCGCGTTGTTTCGGGGTTTATAGGCACTAATGCCAGAATGAGCAAGGGTGCCGAATACAAGCAGAGGAGAGTGGTTTATGACTTCGGGAAATAGAGGCCTTGGTAGAGGGTTGGATGCGTTGCTCGGTGGGGTTCGTGAGGACGAGAAAAAAACGTCTGATGCCTCTGAAGTGCGCATGATTTCCATCGATGCCATTACGCCTAATCCGCATCAGCCGAGACGTGAATTTTCCAAGGATGCACTGAATGATTTGTGTGCATCTATTAAGACACGCGGCGTTTTGCAGCCGGTTCTTATCCGGCCACTGGATGGCAACCAGTTTGAATTGGTTGCTGGCGAACGCCGCTTGCGCGCATCCAAACTTGCCGGATTGACTGAGATCCCGACATTGGTTCGGGAGATGACTGACCAGGAAAGTTTGGCCATTGCGCTCATCGAGAACTTGCAGCGCGAGGATCTGAACGCTGTTGAAGAGGCGCTGGGGTATCAGCAGTTGCAGAAGCAGTTTGGTTTGAGTCAGGAAGAGCTGGCGCGTCAGGTTGGCAAGAGCCGCTCAGCCGTTGCTAATGCTTTGCGCTTGCTTAATCTGCCTGATGTGGTGCAAAAGGACATCCAGCGCGGGTCTATCTCTGCTGGCCACGGACGAGCTATTATGGCCGTTACCGAGGTTGAAGTGCAGGGAGAACTGCACCGCCGTATTGCTGAGAATGGACTGACAGTCCGCCAGGCCGAGGCGCAGGCCACATTCTGGAAGCAGAATGGGCGGCTACCTGGGGCAGAAGAGGTTTTACAGCCTGCCAACGCCACAAAGGGTACGAAGGCTGCCATAAAGCCGCTTGATCCCAAGCTTGAAACGCTTCAAGGCGCTCTCGCCGAATTGCTGGGTGTTAAGGTCAAGATTTCTGGAAGCGCTGAAAAGGGCAAAGTTACAGTCAGTTATGGCGACGAAGAATCTTTGCGGTCCTTTGTGGAGAAACTTGGCGCAGAGTTGGCGTAAGCTCGTGGACCAATGCCGAGATGGTCACAATCAAGTCGTGATGATCGAAGCGTGACGAGTTGCTTGAATCGGCTGGTTACATAGAATGACATTCCCTGAGTCTCATCTCAGATAAAAAGACTGGAAACATAGGTTGTTTTGCTTATGACACTTGAAAAAATTCACGCCGCCATCGCCGCCCTTGCAGGGCATAAAGTAATGATCATTGGTGATCTGATGCTTGACCACTACCTGATTGGTGGGGTTGATCGTATCTCCCCCGAAGCACCTGTTCCCGTGGTGCGCGTGGAGAGCGAATCTTCACTCCTTGGCGGGGCAGGAAATGTGGCTCGAAACATCGCTTCTTTAGGTGGCGAAGCACTGCTTGTCGCCATGGTAGGAGATGATGAAGATGGCAAAGTTTTGGATCGACTCTGCAAGGAATCACAACTGACGACAAAGCTCATCCGTGACCCTGCCCGACCGACGACCAAAAAGACCAGAATCATTGCCAGCAACCAGCAGGTGGTGCGCGTTGACCATGAGTTGTCTGCCCCTATGGAACAGGCAGAATCCACGGAGCTCTTCAACTTTCTGCAAACAGTCATTGATGAGTATCCGATCATTATTCTTTCTGATTATGGTAAGGGATTTATTTCCGAAGAATTTATGAGCCGTTTTATGGCCATGATCACGGATTGTGACGAGCGACCATTGGTCCTCGTCGATCCCAAGACTGTCAATTATGATCTCTATCACGGGGTTGATCTTCTGACGCCCAACACAAAAGAGGCGGGCGAGGGTGCCGGGCTTCCTGTCAAGAATCAGGAGAGCGTGATCAGAGCCGGTGAAATGCTCTTCAATAGACTACAATGCAATAATCTTCTCATCACAATGGGTGGCGATGGTATGGCTTTGTTTGAAGGCAAGGATGCAATTCAGCATATCCCGACCTTTGCTCGCAAAGTTTTTGATGTCACCGGCGCTGGTGATACTGTTATTGCGACGATCGCTCTGGCTTTGTCCGCTGGAATCGACCTCCTTACTGCGTGTACGCTTGCAAACTACGCAGCAGGTGTGGTTGTTGCGCAAGTTGGAGCCGCAACAGCCTCTCTCGAAGACTTGACCGAATGCGTTAATGAGCTGCCAGAACCAGAGGTCACAAGCTGGAAGTAGCCGAAAATATGGCATAAAACGTCTGCTTAGAGGTCACCTAATGGCAAGCAATGAACGCAGAACAGGCTATTGCCGATCAGAACGCCGCAGATTTACGGATTTTCATGGGGAGCCGCTATGACGAACGAAAGTAAACTGTCATTTGTTACGACCATTACAAACCTTGGTCCGGCAAAGATCCAGACCCCGGTCCGGTATCCGCGCTATGTCGATGAGTCAAGGCCGCAAACATTGATAATGACTGGTGAAGAGTTGTCAGAACTTGATAATGATACCATCACCATGAATTTCGAAAAAGCAGGGCCGCGGGCAAAAGTGTATTTTGACCCGTCAAAAACGAAATGCGCTATTGTCACATGCGGCGGCATTTGCCCTGGTATCAACGACGTTATCCGCGCCATCGTTATGGAGGCGCATTATAATTACGGCATCAGAACGGTGCTCGGTATCAAAAACGGGCTGCGGGGTTTCATTCCTGAGTATGGTTATGACTTGGTCGAGCTGACGCCTGAGCGGGTGACCAATATTCATCATTTCGGCGGAACCATTCTTGGTTCGTCCAGAGGTCCGCAAGGTTCTGAAGAGATTGTGGATTCATTAGAACGCCTTAATATCAACATCCTTTTTGTGATCGGCGGCGATGGCTCCATGCGTGCTGCCAAGGATATCGTCGATGAAACCGTCAAGCGGAATCGTAAGATCTCGGTTATTGGCATCCCCAAAACTATCGATAACGACATCAATTTCATCACCCGCTCGTTCGGGTTCGATACGGCTGTTGAAAAGGCTACAGAGGCTATCCAGTGCGCTCATGTTGAGGCGTCCGGCATTGACAGGGGAGTGGGTTTGGTCAAACTCATGGGTCGTGAAGCTGGCTTCATTGCCGCCCAGGCTACACTGGCTATGCAAGAAGTGAATTTTCTCCTCGTGCCTGAGGATCGATTCACCCTTGATGGCGACAACGGCTTGCTTATGGCTCTTGAGCGACGTCTCGATCATCGAAACCACGCAGTTATCGTCTGTGCTGAAGGGGCCGGGCAGTACCTTATGGCCAGCGAAACCAAGCGCGATGCTTCCGGCAACCCCAAGCTTGGGGATATCTGCGGGCTTCTCGTCAGGAACATCAAAAAATATTTCGACGGAAAAGATCAGGAGAGTAACATTAAATTCATTGATCCCAGCTATATAATTCGTTCAGTGCCAGCCAATGCAGGCGACCGCGTTTATTGCGGATTCCTCGGCCAGCATGCGGTCCACGCCGCTATGAACGGTAAGACTGGCATGGTCATCACGCAGCTCAAGTCGAGCATGGTGCATCTGCCACTCGATCTCGTGGCCATCAAACGCCGAAATCTCAATATCCATTCAGATTACTGGTGCTCAGTAATGGAATCCACAGGCCAACAAGTTTACTACAATCCCGAATAATTTAGAAAAAGAAAGAATGCCTCCGGCGGCTGGGGGGAAGGGGAAGAGGGACAA
>JAFLJT010000177.1 GCA_022712855.1 Pseudodesulfovibrio sp.
ATCCGACTCTGGCAGGTTGTTGACAAAGGTTCGAGTGGTAGGCGCAAAAAAAACTCAAGGCCGAAGCGTACTTCCTGTACGTTAGGGTTTGAGTTTTTTGCAGCAACGACGCAATCGGGCCTTTGTCAGCAAGCTGAAACGGCCCACTCCAATAGGGAGCGGGCCGTTTTATAATTTCATGAATCTTTCTTGTTAAAAGAGCTGAACCATGTCGCGTGTCATCTCACGGTATACGTCGGTGACGTAAACAACGCCCATGACTTTGTCGCCTTCCATAACCAGTGCCCAGTCTCGGCGGGTCTTGAGGAAGGTGTCGAGCACGAGCAGAATCGGCTCGTTGGGCTTGAGGACGGGCGGGTTCTTGATCATGTAGTCGTGCAATCGAAGCTGGGTGCAGATCAGGCACGCATTGGCAAACTGCTGATCCCAATCGACCTCGCCGTCGATCTTGAGGTTCTCGTCCTTGAGCACGGACTGCTTGACTGCCTTGAACAGCTTCCACAGATTGATGGTGCCGACGAGCTTGCCTGCCTTGTTTTTGACCACCAAGACCTGCGAGTCCGGCGCTTCCTTCATGGCATCGCGCATGACGCGGATGGCCTCGGCCAGACTGGCATCTTCCTGTACGGTGGGAAATTCGTCGCGCATCATGTCCCAGGCGCGTTTTCTGAGCATCATATGTATATTCTCCTTCACGTGTGTTCGGTTGTCGTTGTTCAGTCTTATCTTCTCCAGAATTATTTGTCCATATTGGAACGTGCACTGATATAACGTTCTTGACATGTTTCTCAAAGGTAGAGACATTTCTTGGCATGAATACATTAAAAAATATGCTGATCGCCATGGCTCTTGTGGTCTTGTCCGCCTCCTTTGCCGGAGCTGGAATCAAGATGCCGTTTGGCCCGGGCGAGAAGTTGACCTACGAAATCCACTGGACCTTCATTCATGCAGGCAACGCTGTGCTTGAAGTCATGCCCGACACCGAGATTGACGGCGTTCCGGCGCGTCATTTCAAGGCCACGGCTTCGACCGTCCCCTGGGTGGACAAGATTTATAAAGTCCGTGACACCATGGACGCCTGGACCAACATGGATGTCACCCACGGCCTGCAATACAAAAAAGACCAGAACGAAGGGACATACCATAAGGAAGTGAACCTCGTTTTTGACAAGGAAAAAAACCAGTCGTTGCGTTATGTTCGCGGCGATCTGAAACATACGCTGGATCAGCCCGTTGATGTGTTTGATCCCATGTCGATCCTGTATAGTTTTCGTAAGCAGATACTCTACAAGACCCTGCGCTTCGGGGCCAATGTCTCGGACGGTAAAAAAAGTGTGGTCGGCGAAGCGTTCGTCGAGGGAGTTGAAGATGTGGAGACTCCCATGGGGACAATTCGTGCCTTTAAGGTCATCCTCGATATCAAGCACCTGTCTGGCGTTTTTAAAAAAAGTGACGATGCAGAACTTATTGTCTGGTTCTCTGCTGACAAACGTCGCATTCCGGTAAGAGTTCGCTCCAAGGTCAAGGTCGGACATTTTACTCTTGAACTTGTGGACTATCAGCCGCCAACAGAAGAGTAATCGAAAACTCTTGGCATTAGTAACTCTTACGCAATAAGCTTGGATAAAAAAAAGTCCGGTTTCCATGATTTGGAAGCCGGACTTTTCACCATTATAATAATTGCTTGTTACAAACTTCGTCTATACTTCTCACTTATTCAATCTTGTCAATAGGTTGATGGCTACTGTATAGTAGACAAATCGGGGGGCGATAAGTAACCTTCTACTCTATATGACGAGGATACTGTGAGCAAGCTTTTTGGTGATTATATACGATCGAAACGGGAATCTTTGCGTAAAAAGAGTCCTGAATTTTCTATCCGAAAGGTTTCCAAGCGTATTGGTATCCACCATTCCTATCTGAGTAAGATTGAGCGTGGCGAGCCGGCATCCTTATGCGAAAGCCGGATGAGCTCTTTGGCCGAAGAGTTGGGGGAAAACCCCGAATTGCTCATGGCCATGTGTGGGAAAATCTCAGAGGAAGTCCGTCGGGCTGTCTTTGAGAACCCGGAACGTGCGGTGAAGCTTCTCGATCAAATCAAGAACGGCAACGGGACTCGCTAAGCTGAATTGAGCTGGCTTTCTTTCTTTTCAGCTGAGCCCTTGGGTCAAACTGTCGTTTCGTACACGCGTATTTTATTGCTGCGTGGAAACTCCCGCTTTAACAACGTCTTCAAAAGTTTGCGCATGCCTTTCAGGTCTGTGGCAAACGTTTCTTGCTGAAATCCATTTCCTTTCACTGTATATTCGTCATCTGCCATACGCAGGATGACCACAGATCGGTCACGTTTGAACGTGCGCAGGTCAAGGCCGTGCCCAACGGGGAGCTTTTTCAGCTTGGTCAGTATGGTGGGAATGGCCCCCGCTTTGTCGATCATTTAGATTTTCTTCCGTGCGATGTGGACGTCCGCCTCAGCCTGGCCGAGGTCATACAGACGCATTTTTGTGGAGCGTGGAAATTCCTTTTTAAGTAGGTTTTTCAGGAGTTTCTTCATCTTGCTCAAGGGCACGAGGAAACGATCTTCGTGAAAACCTTTCTCCACTACATCGAATTCATCGTCGCCTGTGCGAGCAATGACCACGGAGCGGTTGCGTTTATAGGTACGCAGGTCAATGGCATGGCCCACAGGCAGTTTTTTTAGTTTGCGCATGAGAGTTGGTATGGCGGTGGCTTTATCGATCATGTATATAATGATAGACAGGCGTAACGAACCGTGTCAAACCGCTTTGCCTGTCCACAAAGGCCCGAGTTCTTCGTTACCGCGGAAAAGCCAGACCCACAGCTTTGGTTCTGTCTTTTATTGCGTCTCGTACGGGTACCTTTCTGAGCAGCCCAAATTTACAACCCGGAGTGCATCATGCCCCTTGAGAAAGATAGCGTCATAGAATGTGAAATTGAATCCCTGGCCTACGGCGGTCGCGGCGTTGCCCGTGTAGACGGCATGGCCGTTTTCGTAGCTGGCGGATTGCCCGGCGATACCGTGTCCGCACGCATCGTCAAGGCCAAGAAGCGCTTTGCCGAAGCCGTGACCGAATCGGTCGTGAAGCCATCCGAGCATCGCGTTGACGCTGTTTGTCCGCACTTCGGAACCTGCGGCGGTTGCTCCATCCAGGATTTGGATTACCCGGAACAGCTTGCTCAGAAAGCGGCCCAGGTAGAAAGCGCCCTCAGCCGTATCGGTGGCGTGGACAGCCTCGTGATGGACGATCCCATCGCGTCGCCCGCCATCTGGCGCTACCGCAACAAAATGGAATTTTCCTTCGAGCAAGAAGGTGCGACCCTGCATCTCGGCCTGCGCGGTCGGCCCGAAGCCGGGGCCAAGATCGGCCCGGTCATCGACATCGAAGAGTGCCATCTCTGCGCCATGCGCGATCTTGAGATCATGAAGACCGTGCGCGAATACTGCCGCGAATCCAAGGTTGTCGCCTACCATCCCCAGACCGACACCGGTTTCTGGCGTCATCTTGTCATCCGTCATACCTCCATCGGTCAGGTGCAGGTGCATGTCATCACCACGGCTGACGAACGTAAGTACAACCTGCCCGAAGCGCTCGGCGAAATTATCGTTGATCGTTTTCCGGAAGTTGTCTCCTACGTACATTCCACCCGTGTGAAGCGCAGCACTTTGGCTTTCGGTCAGAAGATGATCTACCGACTTGGTCACAAGTTCGTCGAAGAGCATCTTCCCAAAGGCGAAGATGGCGGAACCAGCTATCACCTTTCTCCCAACACATTCTTCCAGACCAACACCGGCGGCGCTGTCGAGCTGTTCGGCACCATCGCCGAGTACAGCGAGTTTAAAAGCAGCGACACGTTGCTCGACCTCTATTGCGGAGCCGGAGCCATCGGGCTGTACTTCGCTGACGAGGTAGCCAATGTCATTGGGTACGAACTCAGCGACGAGGCCATCAGCAAGGCGTGGGCCAGTGCGAAACTCAATGAGTATTACAACTGTCAGTTCTTCGCCCTGAGTCTCGATCTCGGTATCGAGGGTGTGAACAAGCTGCCGACACCTGATGTTGTTGTGGTTGATCCGCCGAGGTCCGGTATGCAGGAGAAGACAGCAGAGTCTCTGTTGCGTTTGGCTCCGAAGAAGATCATCGCGGTATCGTGTGATCCGTCGACTTTGGCGCGTGATGTTAAACGTCTTTCTTCGAAGTACGAATTGAAGCGTGCTCGTGCGGTGGATATGTTTCCGCATACGCACCACATCGAAACTGTGGCGTTGCTTGTTCGCAAGTAATTAGCTTTTTTTGAAGATAAGATTATACGGAAGGCCGCCTGGAGACAGGCGGCTTTTTTTATTGGGTGAAGGGGGGAATGGGGAGAAGAGAGAAGGGGGTTGCCTTCGGCGATTGAAGAATTGGGTGAAAGCTCAAGACTGAGCAACGTCAGTCGAAGACTCTTTCCATGGCCTGCCAGCCGGGCCGACTTTTTTTGGCTGAGCCGCCACAAAAAAAGTAGCAAAAAAATGTCGGCTTTTAAGACGTAGAGCTTGGCCGCCCCGCATTAGCAGATCAAGAATCTGATCAAAGCAGCGGAGGCTCCACCGTCGAAGTGTGAGACGCCGTGCAAATCAATACAATCGTGGGCCGTCCAAGGTCATGCGAACCCCGGCCAGAAAGCCGCCCCCACTCCTTTGTCAGCTTCTAAGCCTTGCTAATAAGGGCTGGGGTAGGTCTTCGAATGGTAAGTTGAACGAAATCCATAAAAAGGTATGGTGTCCCCCTAATTCATGAACTACTGCCTTAAGGAGAATCTAAATTGATTTTTAGGTGATTAAGCTCATTATTCTTAACACAATCTTCATCTGAACAATAATAAGATTGGTAGAATCTAAAATCACTTCTTCTATTTTCTTGGCATTTTGCATCAATCACTTTCATAATATCAAGTTTGAGACTCAGAGGGGTATTTATTCCAAAAATGATCCCTTTCAAGGCAGAAAAATCATATTCAAACATTCTTTTCTTCTTATCAGCATAGTCTTCGAAAATTGACGTAAAAATGACCCTATGCTCTTTTTCATACCCCCAGTCTTTCGACTTAATTAGAATATCATTATAAAAAGTGTCCCAATGCTGATTTCTCCATTCATCACGATTGAAAGGTTGCCAGTTCGCACATTCACTAAGTTCATCACCATCAGAGTACCAATCCTTTTTTAATTGAACTTGTGGCAACTGGCCTAAAGACCTAAAAAAGTCGATTGGACTTCGTTTATCATCGTAATTGACCTCCCTAACTTCTAGTTTCATTTTACCATATTGGCTGGACTTCCCATCAATTGGTTTTGGTCGAAATTCCATATAGGGTCCATCCTCTTCCTCCTTACACTCAAAGACTAGACAAAGCCCACGATGACCTTCTGCATAGTGCCCCCAAACTGATGAGTTGCTGCATTCCGACATGAATGACGCAGAATACCAACTAGGAAACATAAGGCGTTCAATTTCTTTAAGATATGCGTCTGGATAATCAAAGAATAGTAAGTTGGCATTCTCAGAGTTTTTCTCATATTTTCCATTGCTCATCTGGATTAACTTCATTTGCAAATCTGTATTGTCGATTATTTGCAACAATATCTTCAGATTTTTTGTATTTCCATCCCTAGTT
This sequence comes from Pseudodesulfovibrio sp., assembly GCA_022712855.1. Taxonomy (GTDB): domain Bacteria; phylum Desulfobacterota; class Desulfovibrionia; order Desulfovibrionales; family Desulfovibrionaceae; genus Pseudodesulfovibrio. The sequence continues at coordinate 5,677 of JAFLJT010000177.1, forward strand.
ACAATCTCGTCAGAAGCAGCAAATACGTCGGTTTTTAAAAAATTCTCCAATATTTGAGTGGGGTAATCTGGCATGGACTCTCTTCTAGGGTGCAGTCCCTTTTACTCATATTCTCGAGAAATGACCTCCAAAGCAAAGGTGTGAATTGTTCTTAAATATTGGGTCAACTCATCTCTGCCTGCATTATTCACTTTCTTTGATAATCCATTAATGAATGTTGACATTAACGGATCGCCTGTGAATTCCCCTTGAATCTTTGACACCATGGTTTTGTATCTCTCAGTTGGAAGCATACTCTTGCTCAGAAAGACCTGTATATCTCTGGTGCTAACAGTATCTTTCTCACCAACAAGACTAACAATTGAACACAGCCGTTCTAAACAGAGCACATAGTGATTTAATAAATTGAACCATGCAATCCGATCTCCATTCCAAAAAACATCTCTTGTTCCTTCCATAGGATCATTTAATTCATCAGGAGCAGCAAAGTATATGTATTGTCCCCTAAGTTCGTCGAGAATATGCTTTGTGCCTCTTAAACGATAATACTTGGTTTTCAAGGGTAAGCTCCTTTTTTGATTGCCTTGAGGACCATAGCATAGTTGATATGCAAGGGAAAATATGGGGACACAATACTAATTACCATTCAACGCCCCACCCCAGCGTCAGGCCTCTTGAGGCTTAGAAGCTGACCAAGCGAAGGAGGCGGCTCTGTTGCCGGGACACGAATGAATTTGGACGGCCCTCAATTGTATTGAAAGGCACGGCTTGCCACACTCCGAAGAGTGGAGCCGACCCGCTTGGATCAGATTATTGGCCGTAGAGGCAGCGGCCAAGCTACTCCCAAGAGGCTTTTTTTCGTCCCTTTTTTTGCCTCAACACAAATCCGCAGGACAGCGGATTTGAACGTTGTGGTCCTCCACAACGCCCCGAAGGGGTGAGCCCCAGGACGGGGCGAATTCAAAAAACGGACCGCCGCCCGCGAAGGGCTGCTTAAGCATCTGATTCTTTATCCTCTGCCTCAGCGCCAAAGGCATTCGTCCCTCTTCTCCACCTCTCCGACTTGCCTTCCCCATCAATCAATCGTACCCCACCCACATGAACAACACATTCACCCAAGCCGATCTCAATATTTCTCTCGCCATGCCGGAATGGTCCATCGACGCCCTCAATGAACTGCCCTCGCATCTTCCAACACTGGAAGAACGTATGGCCGCCGTCATCGACTTCTCTCGCAAGAATTTCCTCAACAACACTGGCGGCCCCTTTGCGGCAGGCGTGTTCGAACGCGATACCGGCAAAGTGGTCGTCATCGGCGTTAACCGGGTTATGGAGTATGGCTGTTCATCCGCCCATGCGGAGATCATGGCCCTGTCCATGGCCCAGAAAATGTTGGGAACCTACGACCTCGGCGCCGACGGGCTACCCGCTCACGAACTGGTGGTGAACTGGCGTCCCTGTGCCATGTGCTTTGGGGCGGTACTCTGGTCCGGCGTCCGCGCCCTGACCATTGCCGGAGAAGGTCCGGAAGTAGAGAATATCACCGGGTTCGACGAAGGTCCGGTGACTGAAGATTGGCGTGGCGAACTGCAACGACGGGGTATCGCATTGAACGAGGACGTTCTTCGCGACGAGGCCATTGCCGCGTATGAAGAATTCGCGGCCTCACAGAGCTTCGTCTACAACGCCCGCCTTGGCGACGAGTAGCACTTCAATAAAAAAGCCCTGCCGTTTGTTTCGGCAGGGCTTTTCTGAAATAGCTCTCTGATTCCTCTCTACAACGCCAAACCATATTTTTTTAAGAGACTATAGAAATGGGACCTCGACAGCTTGGAAGCTTTCAGGATTTTACCCAAATCTCCGTTGCACTGGCGGATTAACTCGGCCAAATAGACCTTCTCGGCCATCCCTTTGAACTCGCGAAGCGTTGGTAATTCCTGATCAAATATATCTTCAAAGATGTCCTGTCCGATTTTCCGGACGGGCTCATCCTGACTTGACCCACTGACATCAGAAACGACCTCGGAACCAGTCATTTTTACGATCTGCGCCTTTGCGACCTGAATCCTGAGGGTGCGCGGCAGATGCATGGCATAGAGAGTCTTCTCATCGCCAGCCGCTATGACCGCACGTTCGAGGATATTGAAAAGTTCGCGCACATTGCCCGGCCAATCATAACTTTCCAGTGTGGCATTAAAGTCCGCCCCAAAGGCTTTCAGCTCCATGCCGTACTGCTTGCACACCCGCTTCACGCGGAACTTCACCAACGCCCGAACATCTTCAGGGCGCTGTGTGAGCGGTGCTAAATGGATACGCATGGTCTTGATGCGGTACAGTAGATCGGACCGGAACTCGCCCTTCTCCACCATGTCATCAAGGTCACGGTTGGTGGCTGCGATCAGCCGAAAATTACTCATCTGCTCACGAGTGTCACCGACGGGCCGGAAGGTGCGCTCCTGCAAAACGCGCAGGAATGCCTTTTGAATCGACAGCGGCATCTCGCCCACTTCATCGAGGAAAAGCGTCCCGCCATCGGCGAGTTTGACCAGCCCGATGCGGTCAGTCTGGGCACCTGTAAACGCGCCCTTCCTGTGACCATAAAGCGTTGATTCAATGAGCGTTTCTGTCAGCCCGGCACAATCAACGACAACAAAGTTATTATTCTTGCGTTTGGAATTATCATGAATGGTCGAAGCAAACAGTTCCTTACCCGTTCCAGTACGCCCAGTGATAAGCACGTTGGAATCCGAGCGGGCAGCTTGGGAGAGCAGCGCAAAACTCGCCTTGATGCTGGGGCTGCTCCCGACCACCTCTGAAAGATCAAGAGCATCACCGACTGCCTGACCCGCTTTCTCGCCCCGATACTTCAGCGCACGCCCCAAAGTGAGGGATATTTCGCGCACGCTGGACGGCTTGAGCAGGTAATCCCACACGCCGCCCTTGATGGCGAGTTCCGCCCCGTCCGGGTCGCCCTTGCCTGTGAGGATAATGACCTCGGGAGGGTTCGGCAGGGCCATGAGGTCCGGCAGAATATCAAGGCCGTTCCCGTCAGGCAGGCGGACATCGAGGAAGACCACATCGAATTCCGTTTCGCGAGCCATCCGCGACCCCTCATCCAGAGAATGGGCAGCGCTACACTCATGGGAGAGCCGTGTGATCAGGCTTTCCATAGTTTCGCAGATTTCAAAATCGTCATCTATAATCAGTATATGAGCCACGTCATTCCCCTTTATCAGTCATCGGACAAGACACTCTTTATGGCATTGGACAAATCATTCTTGTCGTATGGTTTGATAACCACGCGTCGAATGCTCGGCAAATGCGCGGCAGCCGCCGCTGCGTCTTCACGTCCCGAAACCAGTATCACAGGCAGCGTCGGTGCCACATTGGCAAGACGCGCGGCAAGCTGAGTGCCGCTCATACCGGGCATATCGTAATCGGTAATCAGCAGGTCAAATTCGTGTTCGCCATCAACCACAAGCCGGGCCGCTTCTTCCGGATCGCCCACGGCCAAGACTTCGCAGCCCATGGTTTCGAGCAATCGCGGCGTGGAATGCAGCTGATCTTCATCGTCTTCCACAAAGAGGATACGAACGCCGACCGAAAGGCTGCCGCTCTCTGCGGGCGTACAGTTCGCCTCCACTTCATCCCCCTTGGGCAGGAAGATAGCAAAGGTCGTTCCGCCGTCAGGGGTGGGATACACTTGCAGACCGCCCTTGTGGCTTCTGACAATACCATGCACCACAGACAGGCCGAGCCCGGTCCCTTCCGTCTTGTCCTTGGTGGAAAAGAACGGATCAAAAATCTTATCAATGATCTCCGGCGGAATGCCCGGGCCATTGTCCTCAATAACCAAGCGCACAAACTCGCCGGGTTCGAGCCCCATCATACGAGCATCGTCAGCGCCAAGCCGTGCCTGCTCGACACGTACTTCAATGATTCCACCGTGCTCGCGCAGGGCATGGAATGCATTGGTGCACAAATTCATGGCTACCTGATGCAGCTGTGTCGGATCGGCGTACACGCTCGACAACGACGGTGCGATGACAGACCGCACCTCGATATTTCCGGGCATGGAGGATTCCATGAGTCCCAACACTTCGGCCACGACCGCGCCAACATCGGTCGAGCAAAAGCCCTCGGTGGAAGGACGGCTGAATGCAAGAATCTGCTTCACCACTCGGCCACCACGCCGGGCTGCCTTCAGCACCCGCCGCAAATCTTTACTCGTCACAGAATCGGGGTCAATGTCGCCCACTGCCAGTTCAGTCGAGTTGATGATCGACGTCAGAATGTTATTAAAATCATGAGCTATACCGCCAGCTAATGTGCCGATGGCCTCCATCTTTTGCGATTGCAAAAGCTGCTTTTCGAGGTTGCGTTCCTTGGTAATATTTTCGGCTGTGCTCAATACTCCGACAACTTGTCCGAACTGATCGCTAATGGGAACCTTGTTGATCTCGAGCCACGCAGGGTCGCCGTTGCTATCGACCAACTTGCGCTTCACCTTACGAAATGCATCTCGCTTATTGACCACCGCCCTATCGGCACTGGTGGCCCATTGGATATAATCAGGGTCCCGCATGACTTCACTGGAGGATTTATTCACGACCTCATCACCACTCTCAAATCCAAAAAATTCGGCAAAGGCCCGATTAACACCAAGATAACGGCCATGGGCATCTTTCCACGAAACCAATTGCGGCAACGTGTCCATGAGCGCTTCCTGAAAGGCCAGCTGATCCTTGATCTTTCGTTCAATCTTGCGCCGCTCAAGCATGGCGAAAAGGAGAGAAACCATAACCACGAACAGCAAGGCCATGCTGATCATGATGGTCCAGAACAACTCCTTGGACAGCTCATAAAATGCCTTGGGAGCGTTGATGATACGACTCTCTTCAGGGAGGAGTTCTTCTTGTATACCAAGGCGCTTCATTACATTGTAATCGAAAAGATATTCTCCGGTCGGCTCGCGATAAACAGGGATATCCTCCGGCTTCGTACCGCTCAGGACTTCCAGAGTCAGAGACGCCGCAGTTTGACCGTGCAAGAACCCTGAAAGCAATCGCCCACCCACGGCTCCATGGCCGAGAAGGAATTCCCATGCCGTATAGATCGGCACGCTGGAACGGTTGTAGAGAACTTCCATGACCTCTTCAGCTGTGTAGAAACGGCCATCAATAGTCTGGTAATATGGAATGAAGAAAAGAAAGGTGTCGCTCGGCAGCTTTTCGGCCCCTTCGACAACGGTGCGTAATGACAAGTTGGTCCAATATTCTACCGACAATCTATCACGGTAGGCCGGAACCACAGCTTCAATCTGCCGTTTGATGGCAAGCCCTGCGGTGGAATCATCGCCAACCACGATCATCCGGCGCTTGTCAGGATGCAGTTTCAAAGCCACATCCAGCGTCTGGATAAGATCGAACTGTTCTACGACACCGGTCACATTCCCCTGTGCCAGAGCACTGTCCTCAAGGTCATTGACCCCACAAAACACGAGAGGAACGCCGGGAAACAACATATCCCGATATTGGCTGGCAAAGGCGAAGGCATCATTGTCCGAAGCCATCACGACATCAAACTGCTCGTTTTCAAATTTCTCCTTATACAACCGGAGAAGCATGCCTGTAACATCGTCATAATTGAATTTTTTCGCATCCATATACTCGATCTGAAGATCAATTTTGTACGGACTTTCATCCAGCACGGAGCGAACGCCGTCCAATATTGAATCCGACCACTGGTATCCGTTGTGGTAGGAATTCAGATACAGGACATTTCTCTTGGGTTTTTCAGCCTGTGCCGCCAAGGGAAACAGACTGACCAAACAAAGTATGACTATATATATTTTCAAATTGCGCATGAATTTTCCATTGTATGCATTTCTCTTAACACCGAGAGTAACAGGTGTTTTCAGACCTATGCAAGGGGTGAACCTTTTTGCATCAAAAGGAGACGAATAAATAGCATGGGCGGCATACGTGTTGCAATGGTGAGCCACTAAAGGAGTTCTTATGACCAAACGTATCAATATAGGCGGACTTTCTGTCGCTTCTCCCCTCTTTGACACCATTTCTGCCGCCCTTCCCGGTACCGGAATCACCGAAAACACGTTCTGGAGTGGGTTGGAGTCCGTTTTTTCGGACTATGCACCACGGGACAGGGAACTCCTTGAAAAACGGGAACATATCCAAGCACAACTCGACACGTGGTACACGGAAAACCCCCAAAGGCCCTATGATCCCGAAACGTACCATGCCTTTCTTACAAAGATCGGTTACCTCGTCCCCGAAGGCAATGATTTTACCATAACAACAACTGATGTGGACCCGGAAATAGCCAC
>JAFLJT010000091.1 GCA_022712855.1 Pseudodesulfovibrio sp.
GAAAAGGAAACGGACCAGAGTGATCAGACCGATGGCGATGAACATCATGGTGAGCATATTCTCAGCACGCTTGAACTTCTTGCGGTCCTTGTCCTTCACGAAGCCCCACTTCACGGCGATACGGTAGAAACCGATACCCACGTGCAGCTCAGCCAGCGGAAGGAGGATCAGGTAAAACACGGCCCAGAAACCAGTCTGAATACGGGCTGCGGACTTAACTGCTGTGATCGGAAGATCGGTGAGAACTACCCAGATGTGGATGGAACCCATGATCAGGATGATCATTGCAGAGACGATCTGGATAACCCACAGCCATGTGTCGCCGTGGCGCAACATACGGGCGTGCTGCCAGACGGTCTTCTGACCATCAAAGCGGAAGGGGATCTTCCGGGCAGCGATCACAAAGTGCGTCAGGAACACGAGAAAAATAAGCGGACCGCCGACTTGAGCCATGCCTGTCGCCTCGAAAAAGTGGGCGATAGCATCCATGGCTGCGGGACTAATAACGACGCTGGAAACCAGTAACATGTGACACCACATGAACAGGATAAGGCTAGCTCCGGAAAGCATCTGGAGCCAATCCATTGCGCCATCCCACTTACCGGATTTGCCAGCAGGTGCGTAACTGATGGACATTCATTTCCTCCGTTTCCAAGCTACTGAAAAACACACGATTGTTGCGTTGCTGCAAAAAGATCAAACCCTCGCGTAGGAAAACTACGCGTCGTCCTTGCTCTTTTTTTTGCACCGAGCACTCGCCCATTTTTGAACAGCCTGAGTTAACTATTAAACGGCTTCCCAAAACAAAACTCTCTCCACAATTAATCCGTATTGCTTACGCCGACCACAGGTTTTTTGTCAACGTCTCACCCCCCTTCGATCCAGCGGAAACCCCTGATTCACAAGGGTTATAAAGCGCGTAAACCCTATTGATTGCACGGTCAAACAATGCATTTTTGTCGATGAAATATTTTTTCATTATTTTTCATTTTTCTTTTTGAAAAACAGAAAGAGTGAACAAACACACGTTTGAAGACAAAAAATATTCGATATCCCTTTTGTGGTTTTCATTTCCTCGTAGCTCGGTTAGTGTGCAAACCTGCTCTGAGCCCATGTTGGGCATAATACTGCTTGCCTTACCGAAATTCGGAATTATCTACATATGACATTTATTAAACAGACACTACCGAAACCACCTATTGAAGGTGGAACATACGGAGAAAACCCATGTTCCGAACATTATTATTGTTGGGGGGAGTTTTTATGCTCCTGACCGGCTGCCAGACACATATGAACAAAAAAGACACCACACTGACTGAGGCCACACCGCTCCCCTCTTTGGCCGATGCGCCCAAGGGAGAGACGCACATCGTCAAGCTCAAGAACGGCCTGACCGTCCTTATTAAGGAAGATGACCGCTTTCCACTGGTCAACGCGCGCCTCTATGTCCATGCAGGCAGCGCCTACGAAACCCCGGAGACCGCAGGTATCAGCCACGTGCTGGAACACATGGTCTTCAAGGGCACGGAAAAACGCGGTCTGGGCGAATCTGCCCGCGCCATCGAATCCGTGGGCGGTTCCACCAACGCGGGCACCAGCTTCGACTACACAGTCTATTATGTAGAAGTACCCGACGATCAGTGGACGCTCGGCCTTGATGTCATCACAGACATGGCCTTCAACCCAACTCTCGATCCCACAGAACTTGAGAGCGAGAAAAAAGTCGTCCTCGAAGAACTGGAACGCGGCGAAGATACGCCCGGCAACAAGCTCTTCAAGACCTTGCAAGGCATGATCTGGAACGGCACCAGCTACGAGTGGCCCATCATCGGCACCCGCGAGACCGTGTCCTCCTTCACCAGCGAGGACATCAACCAGTATATTACAAAATTCTATCAGCCCCAATCCATGCTGCTCTGCGTGGTCGGCAAAGTGAACCCGGAAGAAGTTCTGGCCGAAGCCGAGCGTCTGCTTGGCGGCCTGACCAATACCCTGCCCACCCTGCCACCGGCCACCATCGCTGTCCCGGCAACCGGAGCTGGCCCCAGAGTGGTCAAGATGACCGGAAACTGGAACAAGGTTTACATGGGCGCGGCCTTCCCCATCCCGCACGGCTCATCCGCCAAAGTCGCGGGCCTGGAACTCATGTCCCACCTTTTGGGCGGCGACGATACTTCCCTGCTTTACCGCAAATTCAAGTACGAAAAGCAGTTGGTGGACGACATTTCCGTCTCCGCACTCACCCTTGAGCGCGGCGGAATGCTCTACGTCCACGCCACCCTCGATTCCGAAAAGGTCGAAGAGTTCTGGACCGAACTCATGGCGGAACTTGCCTCCTTCGACGCAGCGAACTTCACTGACCGCGAAATCGAACGCGCCCGCCTGAACATCGAAGACTCGCTCTTCCTTGCCAAGGAAACACTCTCCGGCGTGGCGAGCAAGACTGGATATTTCCAGTTCTTCGAAAACGGCGAACAGGCCGAAAAGAATTATCTCTTCGCCCTGAGCCAAGTGAACCGGGACGAGATGCAATCTCTCTTTGATCAATATGTACGCCCCGACCAGTTGGCGACCGCAGTGCTGGTGCCCGAGTCCAATGGCGTGACACCAGAAACGCTCATTGCCATTACGGAAAAACAGTGGCCTGTAGAAAACAGCACCAAGAAGGCACAAGCCACAGCAGAAGTCGTTGAAGAGCAGGAGATCGAACTGCCCGGCGGCAACAAGCTCGTACTTCTGCCCGACGAGACCCTTCCCTACACCGCCATCTCCATGTACTGGACCGGCGGCGACGGAGAACTCACCCCGGCCCAGCAGGGTTTGGCAGCACTCACGGCCAGGTCGCTCACACGCGGCACCAACACCATGTCCGCCACTGAAGTGCAGGATTTCCTGTCCGACCATGCGGCATCGCTTGGCTCCAGCGCCGGGCGCAACGTGTTTGCCGTTGAAGCAAAATTCCCTGTCCGTTTCTCGGACGAGATGCTGCCGCTCATCCGCGACGTGCTCACCGCACCCGCCTTTGACCCAGCAGAAATCAAGCGCGCCAAGCAGGACCAGATCTCCGGCATCAAACGCCGCGAAGACCAACCCCTCGGGCTCGCATTCCGTCATCTGTTCCCGTTCCTCTTCAAGACTGGTCCATACGCCCTGCTTCATCAGGGAATGCCCGAAGAAGTTGAAGCGCTCACCCAGTCCGACATCATGCGTTTCTGGGGCAGACAGTCCATGCAGAAATTCACCATCGCGGTTTGTGGCCAGTTTGACGCTGCAACCATCGAGAAGTTTGCTTCGGACATCTCCAAAACCCTGACCGCATCCGGCAGTAAATACGAATTCACCACGCCCGAGTGGAATACCGAACGCGAAAAGACCTTCACCCTGCCCGATCGCAAACAGTCGCATCTGCTCATGGTCTTCCCGACCCCCGGCAAGATTGACCGCGATACCTCGGCCCGTCTGGAGCTGCTCAAGGCAGCCCTGTCCGGCCAGTCCGGCATCCTGTTCAGCGAACTGCGAGACAAGCAGGGTCTGGCCTACACGGTCACGTCCATGCTCTGGCAGTCCATCAACACTGGGTTCATGGCCTTGTACATCGGCACCAGCCCGGAGAAGGTCGAGCAGTCTCTGGAAGGTTTCAAAACCGTCCTCGCTGACCTCGCGGCCAACGACCTCCCGGAAGAGGAACTGACCCGCGCCAGAAACATCCTGATCGGCGACTACTATCAGGATCAGCAATCCCTGCTCTCTCGCAGCCGCCAAGCAGCCAGC
>JAFLJT010000348.1 GCA_022712855.1 Pseudodesulfovibrio sp.
TATAACCTTTGTCTATCACTGAGCATCAAAGATGCACTTTTGCCTTGCCTTTTCAAAACCTGTGAGCTAAACACGCCTCTCACGACATCGGGATGTGGCTCAGTCTGGTAGAGCGCCGCGTTCGGGGCACGGAGACCGGAGGTTCGAATCCTCTCATCCCGACCAGATAATTCAAGGGTTTATGACTAAGCGTCATAAACCCTTTTTCGTTTTTGCTAACCTATTGCTAACAGCGATCTCAAAACAATGGTCCATCCGGCTAGAGAGTACTTTTCAAAAAAACTCCAAAGTAGGCTTGATTCGGATGAACTTAGTTTTAGGGAGGGAAGGGCTGCCACACAAAATAACCAGCATCACAGAACATAGAAATCCCGAGAAACCACTTCCGGTGATCTCTCGGGGTTTTTGAACTAAAACATTAGGTCTTCTACGAGTTCGCAACTGGTCCTCGCCAGTGAGTTTGGTAGATTGAATTACGATATTGAAATGCCTCTCGACCGCCTTCCATTACGTCTGTAATACATCTTACAATCTCAGAGGAATCCAAGTCTCCAACAGCTTGAACTTCACCATCTTTATCATTTACAGCTCGCAGAACAACTGTCTGCTCAGCATCACCAAGAACTGGAATATTTGGATTATGAGTTGCTAAAACCACCTGCCTACGCAACTTCATTGATGATAGTATGTTAACAACAACCTGCCGTATAAGTCGATTATCTAGGTTGTCTTCAGGCTGATCAATTATGATAGGAGTTGTTCCATTTAACAAAAGGATCGGAAGGACCGCGCTGCATCGCTGACCAGGAGAAAGCTCTCCTATCTCACGAAACATGCTAGTTGACTCTCTAGGCCTGTCGTTCAACAAAATGACGGGAGTATCTTCATCCACGATTTCATCTAGGGCTAATACCGCATCCACACGAGGTTCCCCCCCCTCGTCATGTGGAAATACCCAAATTCCACCCTGAACTTCCGCTGGCAACTCAGATTTAATGGAATCAAATTCATCACTCAAAGTATGCTTAAATCTACCACAACATTCAGTGTATAGTTTCAAAGCATCCTCAGGAGAAAGGTAGCCGTCACTTTGCTTCTGAGATGGGGTGTCAACCACAAGGCAACCTTCATTGCCGAGAGCCTGTTCTTCACAAAGAAGAGAACGGACTAAACTAACTGGGTCTGTAGCCTTAGCTAAAGAATCTAACCGTTGTTGTCTGTTTCTAGACAAATGACATACTATATTATCTTCAAGCCATTTGCGGAACATATCTCGATTATTCCCACCCCGTGCAGCGACTTGAATCTTGAGCACGTTCTCATCCAAATCCTCAACTAACTTCTTACTAATAAAGAGAGCTTTCTCTTCTCTAAGCAGACTGCGACTCTTGACTAATTCATTCAACTCATTCCGTAGCCCTATTCGTTGAAGACAGAGTTCATCCCATTGGCTGATTAATCTCTGGTATTCTTCAAGGTCTGAGACCGCTTCGTCGTAAGATGTTTTTTTGACCCCTCTAGCCTTGCTACCTTGAGGTACACCTGCAATTTCAAGTTCAACTTTCTCATTAGAAACTATTTCGCCAATTGCATTCTGAGCATCAGAAAAGGCAAGATCAATTTTTTCATGCAGCTGAGATAACTCTTGAAGCTTAGTTTTAGATTCTTGTAACAGGCCAACGGTCCCATCCTCTGCATTACCCAGCAACTTGTCCTTCAATTTTTGAGAACAATCAAAATCGTCCTCTTCGCCCATTAGTTTCTCGCTTAACCCCTCTATCATTTCTTCAACTAAAGAAGAAAAGGGCTCAGCCCCTAAGGTGGTTTTGCTGGAATCCCAAGAATCATTGTATGTAATGTAGGCAGTTTTTGCAGCTTCTGCTCTATCTAACCTTGCAAATTTTGCCTTTAATTCTGGCTTATTAACTCTTTCATAAGCTTCATGTCGCGGAGCATAATTAAGAAGCGGAGCATCAAAAGTTGTTAAGCTAGCAAGACTCCTTGCGACAACCACCATCAAAGCTCTTTGAATAGCAAGCTCTCCACGTTTCGATTCAATTTGAGCCAAAGAAAGAATCAGTTCATCTCCACACAAATCGTCAAAAAGAGATGCAAGCCTATCCGGTTTCGCGACTTCTTCTATGTCTTGTACTCTGTAAATTTCAACTTGGCATTCTGGGTATTGTTTTCCCTCAAGTGGGGCAGCGTTAACATCCGTCATCTGAATAGGCTGAAAGTTTTTAGCATTTTCAGGGAAATACGAATCAGCAAAAACAGAACCTTTTGGCAGCTCTGGAGGTGCGGGAGAGTATTGCCACCAGACTCGCACCCGACACCCTTGAAGTGTGGCATTTGCTCTTTTAAACCAATCATCACCTCCCCCTGAACGACTAAAATCATCGACGTCTTGCGCTAAAGATACCGCTTCAATCAATGAGCTCTTACCTGCCCCACGTCCTCCAACAAGACAATTAAGATTTGGAGACAAAGACAATTGAAAAGGCGTAGAATCAGTCCAAAAGGTTGCTGCTTCGGTCGAATCTCTGGCGATTTCAATACCAGCGATCCAACATCGAGGTTTTTCAGGGAGATACGTTCTAAAACGAGTTTCTCCAAAACGAAGCCCTTTGTTCCGTATAGACTCAACAAGGTCTATTCCAGTTTGTGCAGCAGATAAATGATGAAGCTTAAGAAAAGGTTGCTGCCCTGCACAATCAAAAATGGACTCTGCGTTATGTGCGTCAGAGCACAGGATAGGGACAGCCCGTCCATCCCCTTCACGAAATCGATGCAGACGGCGATAATGCTTTGCCTGCTCAATCGAAGTCATTTGTAAAGCATCAAACCCACACTTCCCAATCAAAGCCAATACAGCCATTGAGGCTTTTTGCTCTATCTCTGGCCTTAGTGCAGCCTCCAGTTCAGCGAGCTTAGTCTCAAGGTCTTCCTTCTCGAGATCTCCCAATTCCTCGCGTTGAAGCTCTCCATGAATTCTTGCAATCTCCGTCTGCTCAGCATAAAAAGCACTATATTCCTCTTTAGAAGCACTTTGTATCCCCTTGGAACTAGCAATATGAGCGGCGGTACAAATTGGCTTCAATGGAGTATTTCTAATCGCCTTTACAAACTCAGGCAATGAATCAACGACAAGCTCCTCGCCATAAGCCCATGCACCACCTGAGGCACCTGATATAGCAGCGGTTAAATCTGTAACCTCAGTATTCGGTGGAAAGTGAAGCAATATATGAATCTTAGCGAAAGACTGTGTTTCAGGCACTTTAAATTTAACATCCAATTCAATACCTGGCAGCACGATCAATCTATTCTTCTTCCTGTTCTCCCATGCAAACCTGGAAAGTTCGCAAGCATACCCTGCGACATTATGGTCCGTTAAACCAATTATTCCCCAGCTGTGCGCATATGAAGGAGCGTGTTTCTTAAGAGTTGCCTGAAATTGTTCCAGAAGCTGCTCGTAATATCGTTCGGGTATGTATTGAACTAAAAACTTGCGCTCATACTCAGCTCGAGATTGACCTCTTATTGTTTTTTGCAACGCTTTAAGATCAGGAGACAATCCTTTAAAATCAAACGACCCAGGACTATGAACATGAAGATCACAAAGATGAAAAACTGCTTTCTGAGATTGAGAAAGAGTATCTCGAAGTTCACTATTCGACTGAATATTTGCCATATCATCCACCATTGAAAGTAAAACAGTTTGGTACAAGAGAATCAGAACACGACTAAGGTAGATTTGCATACTTGTCATACCGAACAAGAAACGACTTTATCTTTGAATCTAAATTCAGAGATTCATCTGGCCATTTTAACGCGGAATGGACCTTCCAATAACAACTAGAAACAATTTTTACAGAATAGTATAAGCATGACAGGAGTAAATCGGACCTGTCATTACTAGCAGAAACAATTATATTTATTCCATCCACTCTCTTCCAATTTCTTCTCTCGATTGCGAATATATCATTATGCAAAAAAGAGTTAGAAAGCCTATACGCTGTATGATAAATCTCAAGGGATTCTTCCCCCTTAAACAGATTAATACCTCGTACAATCTTTACTTCTTTAGCTTTTAGCTTGCTAATGATTGGCGTGATCTCGCTCAACTCTTCTTTTTCTTTGTCATATAGAACTTTCAACTTTTCTTTTAGTCGCGGATTTTCATCCGCATACTTGATGAACGAATTTATATCCTTTCTGCGCTGATCGAGACCACTAAGCTCATAACTATTTCCAAAATTCTCCACTGAACATAAGGAATATAAACTCCCAAAAGCCTCCGCCATTGCTCGCAAGGCAACAGGTAAAGCAATATAATCTTTATTTCGAAAGGACGAATCCATCATTTTAGCATAATCTAGAATTGATCGATAAAGACTAAGTGTAAAACTCTCAGAGCTTTGGAAGTCACTTACCGTAAACTCACATGCGTTTTCTTCAAGTTTATCAACAATTCTCCGATATGAATCAAAGACATCAAGCATAAACCTACTCCACTATGTTCGCTATGAATAACACTGTCAAAACACCCAACTAATCTATAAACATAATTATATATAGCCATCAAGCTCAATTGATAATTTGGTAAATAGCTATGGCTCCTAATCAGCCTTATCAAATTTGCATAATCGCCACACACGAAAAAAATTGACAAATGAGGCAACTAACCATCTCAGATGCCTTCTTTAGCCATCTTATAGGATTACCAAACCCCTTAAATGCAAAAATCCCGAGAGACCACTTTCGGCAATCTCTCGAAACGTGCTAAAATGACAGATGGACCTTTCCTGCAATGAGCAAAACAAACGTCTCTACTCATTAAGCAAGCAAATAATTTTATTTGTATTTTATCACAACATCGACAACAGCTGATAAGCGACAGACGCTCATACTACAAACTCTGCCACTCATCAGGAAACAGCTCCCTCATCCCCACAGAAACCTCTTGAAGCGATAGCCCCCAAAATTCATCATTGGTCCCCTCTTTTTCCCGCTGCTGTATACGCCTGCAATTCTCTTCAGGGCTTCGTCTATCGTGCCTCTGATAGTCTTTGATTCTTTCAAGAGCCACTGAATCCAATACAACCTTGGACGTAGGTAGCTCCCCCCTCTTCCGTGCTTCCAAGTCTTTCAAACCAGAAATATCTAGCTCTCCCTTTATGGCTTTATTCACTAGCCCTGCTCGAAAGGCAGAAGGTGAAGTATGGATATTCCCTTTTTCCAACTCAAAGGCTGTCTTTAATTCAATGTATCTTTGCTGCTTTTTAGACAAATCAGAAAAAGAAAGACGACGACCAGACTTCGACGTTGTTGTCTCCTTTCTCTGTTTCTCTTTCTTTGTCTCTTTGGGTGCAACATACTGCACCCCTGAAAGGCATTTTTTTGCGTCACCAGATGCAATATCCTGCTTAAGGCCATCGACAAGACAGGGGTGTAATAGAAAATAGTAAGAATTTGATCTTGCGCCTTTAACAGACTCAATAAATCCTTTCTTCTTTAGCTCAGCGAGAACATTTTGCGTCTGCCTTTCCTTTAACCCGATATCAGCAGCCAACCTAGCGATTGATGGATATGCCCTTCCATCCTTTCCAGCATATTGGGCTAGCTTTCCCCACAGCAGCTTTGCACTGGGGGAGAGGTCAGGATAAGCCATCAATTCATTAGGGGTGTAAGCGCCCCTCTTGAAGCTCCTATACGGGCTAAACCGTTTACCTACGACCAAAGAAGACATCAGGCGGTTCAGCCTTTCATTTCCATCGAGTCTACTGTCTCGACGGTGTAGGCGTTGGCAAATTCTTCGAGGTCGATTTCATCATAGAAGACCCTTCTACCTATCTTTTTGTAGCGCGGTCCTCGACCATGACAACGCCAGACTTCGAGGGTTCCGGCACTCAGGCCCAAGATCAATGCTGCATCGGTGGTATTCACTCTGTTTGGCTTCATAATAGAAAATCCTTTGTTCAAGTTTGTTAACCTTGAACAAAGGATTAAATGGAATATTAAACAGATTAATACGATGCTATTTTTCCGCACATGACATCGGATGCTAAATCACAAAATCCAGCATCCAACTCCCTAACTCAATGAAAGCACCTCGGCTGCGTTGATACATCTTTTCGTCTTGGCGTAAATATTACTGAAGACTCTGGGATCAGATTCTCCATATCCAAGACTTCCAAGATCAAAACATTTTTTCAATTCACGAATTGCCTCGGAGATAATACCGTGCTTTTGAGGATCATCCGAATTATGAATATAATCCCAAATCCAAATTCCTATTGCACGAGAATTATCTGACTCGAAATTAAATTGAATATTCGGATTCTTCTGAATTCCAATTTTTTCAATTTCAAATGTTTCAATATTTAAATAAATATTCTTTTCATCGTTTTCAATTTTCTTATGTAATTCAAACCCTTCCTTGACCTATTCAATTTGAGCTTGAATTTCCAACATTGGGCGATCAAAATCAATTGCGACTAAAGCGTCATACCCGCAAATAGTAAGATTCCCATTAGACAGGTATTTAATTCCATTTTTAATATCACACTCACTGATTAATATTGCTACTTCAGACCGTTCTCTCGGCTCACCTGGACGAACCAATTCACTCCCATTTTGCAACAACTCAAGAATCTCACTCGAATTATATCCCGAATTTGGACGGGGGCCAGTAAATTGAAAGCCGAATTCATATCGCGCTTTCATTTTTCCCCCCAAAGCCTTTCTAAATTTATCCAATTCATCTTCCGAAAATTCTCGATTTATATGAGGCTGATAGTTATAAATGGAATATTGATCTGCTATTCCTTGAGCACTCATTGTAAAATCGGAAATACCAATATCATGAAAATGTTTTTCAACCTCGTTTATTGCGCTCAATATTTCCCGAAATTCAGGATTTCGCCGCGTATATTCCCAAGCCCAGAATCGATAGAACTCGACATACTTTCGGGCTTCAATCGCTTCTTCTGACATCTGCTTTCGTTGAAAATCGTTCACGACCTATTCCCCTACAGCTTTGCGTTTCTTCTTCGTCTTGACGCCCATCAACAACTCAGCGGCTCGATCGCTGGCTTGCTTCTTTGTATCTGGCAAGAACTGCGCATACCGCCTGGTCATGGATGAATCCTTATGGGTCAAAAGCTCACCGATCATATCTAGGGAAAATTCACCAGAGTTAGCAAGCGTCACGGCGAAATGATGGCGAAGGCCATGAAAGATTCTAAACTCCTTTGGGAGTTTTGCTTCTTTCTTGAACCTTTTGGCCGAAGAACAAGCGGTCCTCATGACGCCCCCCCTTCCGGGGAAAATGAATGAGGACTGAGGCAAAGTCTCGTTTCGCCATTGAATTTGTTCAGCTAGGACTTCTTTCGCCTTTCCATTCATAGGGATTGAAACAGTCTTCCCTCCTTTGGGAGAGCGCAAGGTAATAAGGGCCTGTTGGAAGTCTACGTCTCGATTTTCTAGCTTGAAGATTTCACCACGGCGCATACCTGTAAACATAGCTATTTCGAGCATTCTACAGACATCTCGCGCAGGCCACTCTTTAAGCACCTTAAAGAAACGTTCGAGTTGGGCAGGAGTGAGGTATTCAACGACCTCATTGTCTCGCTTAGGCATCTGTATAGTGAAGCCTAGAGGTGCACAGAGGCCATTTTTAACCCCAAAGTTGATTATCCTTCGGGTTATCTCCAAACCGCCCCAGATGGAACCGGCAGACAGCCCCTCCATTTTCTTTTTTATTCGTTCCATATCAAGAGGACTAAGGCTCTTAACAGGTCGAGAGCCAAGTACAGAAGAAACATGATTGTCGTATCGTCCCTTGTCGACCTTCGCTCCCTTAGAGGCATCACCCCGAATCTTGAAATACTCGACAGCAATTTCACTCAAGAGAACATTGGCCTTACTATTCTCCTCACGAAGCTCTTTATGAGTTTTGACCTCCTCCCCATGCCGAGCCTTCTTGAGACGGTCAGAGCGGATGTCTGCGGCAATCTGAGGGGTATATTTCTCGGACGTCCACCCAACCTTCTCCCATTTGAGTTTTCCGTCCAAACGGTAGGCGATGTGATAGCAAACGTCTGGCTTACCGCGATAACGTCTTTGCGTACTTTGGTAAGAGTATACTCCAGCCCATCTCTTCTTATTAACAAGTGTTTTTTTACTACTCATGGAATTATATCCTTATTCAAATGCATTCTTCACACTTGCAAAGTAGTCACGAAAAATTCCAAGAGACATTTTTAAATAGCCATCCAGAATCTCAATCGAACTCGAATCAATACTAAGAAGCTTCTCATTCTCCACATAAGCTCGTAAGTCATTATTCGCTTCCGGCGAGCTTAACTCAAACCGCCCATGACAATGTGCTAATGAATTTCTAAGCAAGCGCATATCATTCAAAGTAGCTCGGTGTTCAATTTTTGCGTTGAAATTCTTTTCCAAAAATTCAAAACAATTAATAAGGTATGTAGGATTACCTTTCTTGATCTCCCCCCATTTGATTAACCTGGTTACGTAATCAACACTCAACTGTTCAACAGCACCATAGACAGTCAAAAAACCAGAAGCTCTGTACAAAGTCGGATAGTATTTCAAAAACACAGTATCCAAACACCAAGCTCCGCCATCAACTCCTTTATGAACTCGATTCCAGTTTGGATTACCAGGATCGCCATTTTCATACCCTGTATCACCAACCCCCTTCTGAAAATCATTAATAAGCTTAGAGGCCGAGGCTTCCGTATCAGATACAAATGAATCTAGCAGCTCAAGCCCACCCGACACGTGAGAATCAACCCACCTTTTTGGCTCGAATACAAACTTCAACCCCATAACGGCTCCTTTAAGTCAAACTCATTTTTGCTAACCTATTGCTAACAGCTAGATCAATTTTAGGCAAATTATCACAAACAGGATTAAACTCGAAAGCCCAAAGTTCTTTCGAGTTATCCAATTATTTCAGACCATTTTAAAGATAATTAAACAAGGATAGATTTCGTTAAAGATATATCGCGCCGCGTTCGGGGCACGGAGACCGGAGGTTCGAATCCTCTCATCCCGACCAGATATATCAAGGGTTTATGACAAATAGTCATAAACCCTTTTTCTTTGTTTTGTGCTTCATTTTTTACAATTTCGAAGCACACCTTTCTCAACCATTATTTCGGAACCCCGCAAAATACATTCGTGATAGAAACATTTGTAGGTATACCTAGGCCCTCTTTTCCAGCTAGGACTACGAAGGCTTAGTCCAAATAAAAAACATCTTTCATTTGACCCATTAAAGTTCATGACTGCCGCAACAAACGCTAGAATGGTCATTCATCATAATTATGGAATAAAATGCCGAACCTTGATGACTCGACGACAGACGAAAAGAATCGGAGAATTGCAAATCTACCAGTTAATGGACGTGACAGGAGTGTTGCGAATTGATAAGTCCAAGCAGTACATTTTCGATGTTCGCGCATAAACACAATGAGTTAGACTTGACTGATTTTTTGCATCGAACTCGGGCTTTGCTGGAGGACAGGCTCTTGAGATACTGAGTCAACCTCTCGTGTCCATAGCAGGACTCGGTGGTGCTGGAGTCCCTGCGTTTATGACCCTTGTACGCTCCGGCGTGAAGCGCTTTCGTTTGGCGGAGCAGGGTATTTTTGACCCGCCTGACATGAACCGGCAATGGGGCGCTCCTGACACTACCATGGACAGGCCGAAACTTGACGTCTACGTGGAATGGGCCAAAAGCATCAATCCTGATCGCGAAGTTGTTTTCGCCCCTTCCTTTGTTGCCGTAGATCTGCTCAGCATGAAGATGCAGATTAAATCTCTTTCCGACATGAACAGTTGAGGAATCCGTTATGACAAATGAAACCTATTTTGCGAATACAACGACACAGAGCGGGAAGCCAGCGACCAAATCCGAGCAGCTGTACAATATCCAGCGCTTCCGACCGGAACACGCGCAGGGTGTTAGCGATTGCTTCTTTGATGTGTACGGAAACAGCTACCCTACAGCGTTTGTTTATGAGCCTAAACGTCTCATAGAACTCAATGAATCCGGGGAGCTTATTTCTATAGTTGCGGTTTCGCACGAGACGGGCGAGGTGGTCGGGCACTGCTCGGCGCAACGCTGTTACCCGGGCGGCTCCGCAGAATCAGGCCACGCTGTGGTGAAACGAGCTCACGAAGGACACTTTATTTTGGCGCAGATGAGCAAACAGTTGGATAAGGAAGTCATCCAAAATGGTGTAGGTTGCATGGTCTGCCACGAAATCACCAGCCACCGAGCCAGCCAAGTAATAGCGCGTCGGGCTGGTTACAAGAATTGCTGTCTGGCACTAGGAGCAATGCCCTCCTCTCTTGATTTCAAGAAAACCACCGGAGTAGTATCCCAGCGGGAAAGCTGCGTGGTGGGCATGAAATTTCTTGCGGATCCCGCCCCTGCCATTATCTGTGCACCGTCGCATCATCAGGACATGCTTGAGCAGATATATGCACACTTGGGAAGGCCGATTTCCTTTGAACAATTGCCCATGCAGGCTGGATCTGGCTCGGTCACCGTGCGGTTCAACAGCGGTTGGAAGATGGGAGATATTCAAGTTCGATGCACCGGAACGGACACCGCATCGGATATAAAAAAATATTTGCGAGATCTGCTGGACAAAGACGGTGCGTCTGCTGTGTTTCTTGAGCTACCCTTGGATCAGGGAGGCATTGAGGACATCTGCATGGCGGCTGAATCGGAAGGCTTTTTCTTTGCAGGCTTGGGACCAAACACCACCCACGGAGGGGAATCCCTTTTCCTTCAGTACGTGGCTTCAAAGCTTGACATGTCACTGTTTCAAGTCGCATCCCCCATGGGCAAGAAGATCTTTAAGTACGTGGCCAATGAGCGGGAACGTTTAACCAAAGAAAAGCGCGTGGCTGATGACAGCGCAAGAGTATGAGAACAAGCTTAAATGAACAATAGCATGTCACATCCGACCTCTATCAAAATTCCCAGGACCAAAGAGCATCTGCACCGCGTTCTTTCTTTTGTGAAAAACGGAGCAACATGTTGCGACCTTGGAGACCGGGGGACTTTGTCAATGACTCTGGCGGCGGAAGAGATATTCCTATACCTCTGTCAGAGTGCTGATCAATGGCAGACGATCGACATTTCCTGCAGTCCAAAAACGTACTATCTCCGCCTTGATTTTCAATTCACGGAAAGTGAGTTTGACTACCGTCCCTTCAATCTGACGCACGAAACCAATTTTAATATTGAAGAGGATGTACTCGCTGTCGGCCTTCTATTGGCTTCCCAAAGCGTGGATCAACTGCGTCTCATGCGGGAGCAACAGAATCGATTCCGGCTGGTGCTGGTCAAGGAAAAGAGCTATGCACCCCCGGAAAGTATGTCCGACCCGAGGCCCGCTGTGACCTCCGACTGTGAGCCGTGCATGGCTGGTCCAGAAGAAATCGAGCTATTTGCAAAGATGTCATCATACCATCTGAGCCCAGAATTGCTTCCCCCGTTTTTTGCGAACCCCGGCAAGTTGCGGGATATGGTTGCATCCGGTGAGTACGGTTGCGCCGTGGCATCCGATACACACGGGCGACAAGCCGGAGGCATGTTCTGGCGGTGCGACACGGCCAACACCCTAGAGTGTTACGGCCCTTATCTGTTTGACGATCAGGCAGGGCAAGAAGAGCAGAACATTTGCACAGGTCTTTTGAACCTGTGTCTGAAGGATCTGACAAAGACACCCGCCATAGGCTTGATCAACCGCTATCCGGGCGGCCCTCTGTCCAGCCATGATTTTGAGGAACTCGGATCCTACTCGGTGTATAAGAAAGATGGGAACACCACGACAGAGGTCGTTTATTTTCGGCAATTACGTGAGGACCCCGGTGTAAAGGCATGGGCGGACCCAGCGCTGGAGGACTTCCTATTACAGGAGTACCGCCGCCTCGTTCTTCCTAGAGAAGTTGAGTATATACAGCCTAAAGATCATAAGAAAGAATCAGAACATTCAGCTCTGACCGTCAGTTTTCAGCGGAAACAAAATGTAGCCACACTACGCCCACTATGGCCTGGGCTCGACATGGAAGAGAATGTGGCCCGGCATATGTGTCTGCTTGAAAAAGAGAACTGGTGTAACATATCTGCGGAAATAGACTTAGGAATCCCATGGCAGGCAGCCTTCACAAAACCACTACTAAAGCATGGTTTCATACCGAGACTCGTTCTTCCGCACGGCGGACAGGGCGATATAGTACTGTTTCGCCGCCCTACCGTGCTACATTGTCTCGTTCCCGCTTTCGTTAAGAATTTTGAGCCTTATATCCCGAGCCAGCCCGGCGATGTATTGAAAAAGAAATACAACTACGACGTCCTCTACCGCCTGAATAACAACGAAAACCCCCTTGGGCCTCCTCCGGCAGCACTGCGGGCACAGGCAGACTTTTCTCCAATGGAATCCTCCATATATCCGAGCGGAGATTCCTACCACCTCCGACTCAAACTGGCTGAAAGTTGCGGATTACATCCCGACCAGTTCATTGTCACGAACGGCGCAAACGAGAGCATCACCCTGCTCATTAAGTCCTTTTGCGAGCCTGGCGACAACATTATAACTGCGGATCAAACATACGGCGGATACGAGTGGGTAGGGCGCTTTTCCGGCATCGATACCAAGCTAGCACCCCTAAGCAATATGGCTTTCGACCCCTCAGCCATGCTCGAAATGCGTGATGCCCGAACGAAGATATTTTTTATTTGTAATCCAAATAACCCGACAGGAACCTACTGGGATAAGGAGCAGTTGACTAGCTTCCTTGAACAGGTGGACGAGCGTTGTATCGTGGTGCTGGATGAGGCCTATTTCGAATACGTGGATAAACCAGATTTTCCGGACGGTACATCTCTGATAAGCCGGCATCCCAACTTAGTTATACTCAGAACTTTTTCCAAAATGTACGGACTGGCGGGACTGCGTATCGGTTACTTGGTGGGCGACATTGACGTCGTCAATATGATCCGCCGCACAGCCATTGTCTATTCCGTCAACGCTGTAGCGCAGGTGGCTGCGCAGGCGGCCTTAGGGGATCAGAAGCACATCCTGCGCACTAGAGAAATGGTCGCCTCGGGCAAAGAGTTTCTTATCCGAGAGCTTTCTCCACTGGGTCTGGATTTGGTCAATGGCGAAGGCAATTACATAGTCGTCAAACTTCCATTCAGCGACAGTCTGGCCTATCGCATGATGATGCAACAAGGCGTCATGGTGAGGATGATGACACCTTTTCGTTTTCCTAACTGTATCCGAATTACCATTGGACAAAAAGATGCCATGCAAGCGTGCGTTAAAGCACTGGCTAAATCCATCAAGGAAAAAGGCCAGTCCCATAACAAGGCTGGCCTGATAACAGCTGCTTAAAACAGGTTTATTCGTTGCTTGCTAAAAAATCGTCCTTACTCTTCAAAGGCTTATAATACCAACCGACCTTTCCTTGTCTTGTCTTGCGGTTGAATTTAAACTTAAGAACCAGCCCATCCAAGGCATACTTGTACGTGGTTATCCGCCAGTCTCCTTCTTCATACCTTTTTAGCGGCTTAACAATATACTCTTCTACCAGACTTAAGCCAAATTCCTCAAACTCTTCAATCGATAGAGTTTCTGGCAGATAGAAAGAAATGAGATTGCAGTAAACTTTGTTGTCTATAAATCCATAGTACTGCTCAACTGGTGAAACCATTTTCTCGATCTGAAGCGTGCATTCTCCATTAAATTTATAGTAAGTTATTCCGCCATTTTCTAAATGTTTGCTGAACAGCGCCTTGTCATTTAGTTGTTCAACTGTCTTTCCATACGGTGGGAATTGGCAATTGAAATCTTCAGCCATGGCGGGAACTGCTAGGAGCAGTATAAAGCAAATAATGATTATCTTTTTCATGTAGTCTTCCTTCTTTTAACTTAAAAATTATAGATGCGTGGTAATCATTCCATTTATAATAGCTCTTTCAAGTAGAGGCTATGCAGCCATTCCCAGTTTTTACATCGGGGTGGGGCCGCCAATGCCCATATTGGGCCGTTCGTTATTATATGTCCAGAGCAATTTGGTTGCGTGATCCTGAACTTCACCAATGCTCTCAAACAGATACTGTGCCAGCCAATCCTAACACACCGTGCGGAAGTCTCTACTCCTAGGTGGACCGAAGAATGGGCACTTTACAGAAACACTAACTCTGGGCACATGCTTGGACACACCCCAGGCCCCTTTTAGACCCATTTTGCATGTGCCCAAGAAAATTATTCTCAATGATTATAAATCATACAAGCTAGGTCGCATCCTTCGGGGCACGGAAACCGGAGGTTCGAATCCTCTCATCCCGACCAGATAATTCAGGGGTTTATGACTAATCGTCATAAACCCTTTTTCATTTTTGCCAACCTATTGCTAACAACGAACTCAAATCTTAACGCTTCAAACGGCCAGATAATAAGAAGTGGCCTCGGTTCTTCGGACCACTGAGCGGCGAATTTATGGTGGTCCAGTTTTCTGGGGCCACCTCTGTCCGCTTCCGTCTTAGCAATTTGTACAAAACTCCCAAAAAGAAAAGCCCTTACGACAAACATTCGTAAGGGCTTGATTCCAGTGGTGCTCGGGGACGGAATTGAACCGCCGACACGGGGACTTTCAGTGGGATATTGTGGATTTCACGCACAGTCACGTTCTATCACTCCTCATCAGTAACCGGTAGTAATCATGAATTATCTTTGTAACATCAGCATCATTTACAATCACGCACAATCAACCGCTGTCACGCCGAATCCTTGTACAGTCCGTGTACAACTTTTGCCGTTTACCGTTACTGCCAATCGCCTTGCAGTACAAACGCAGCCCAGTAATAGGGCTCCTTGAATCCGTTTTGCATGACGTACAGCTTGGCTTCCTTGAGGGACTCTGCCTTGTCCATGCCTTTTTTGAGCAGGTTTTCATAGAATCGCTTGGCAAGCATGGCCGTGGACTGGTCGTCAATGGACCACAGGGTATTGATGACCGAAGGCGAGCCTGCAACGAAGAAGCCACGGGTCAGGCCGATGATCTCGTCGCCGCCGGATATCTCCGCCCGGCCCGAATCACAGGCCGACAGGAAGACCAGGCTCGACTTCACTTTCATGGCCATAATGTCCGTCACGTTGAATATCTCCAGATGACTGGCATCCTGAATCCCCATGCCCCCTGGCGAAGCCATGACCAGCCCCGAGAGCAATGGATCATCCTGGTTGAAGACGCCGTGAGAGGCAAAATGGACCACATCTCCCTCTCCCATGGTCCGGTTCACGGCTTCATGCGTGACCTCACCGCCGGTCATAACAAGCGCCTGGCCGAACTCACCGCGAATGGCATCCACTTCCGCCCTGGCGAATCGCAGATCCGAAAGCGTATCCGAATAGGCCACCAATCGGGTAAGCTCTGATCTTTCCTTCTCTCTCGCCAGCTTCAAAACGTTGAGTGACGGCGCATAGGTAACCACATGATCTTCGATGAGGTACCGCCCGGTATTGTCCTGCAAAGCCTCAAAGGGGATGGAGTGCAGGATTCCGTGCGGGACTATGACCAGCCTCTTTCCCTTGATGAGTTCTTCCACCGGCTTGATGAGCAGGTCATACAAAGATACTTGAGAATCATTAATGACTATGTCCTGCCGATCCTCAGTCGTCACGGAAACCACTTCTCCCGGTTTGGCGAAAACCCTGTTGGTTATGCCAAGTTCGCCCAGATTGGTTTTGATCCGGTAGGAGATGGTCATATCAACATGCGACTCGCTGACCGGGGAGCGGTCTTTCGGCGTATCGATCAGGAAGCGCATCACCACAGCCCTCTCGCCGGGAGCAACGGCGTCAACCAGGCTGCTCACTTGGTAATCAAATGGTTGAGCGCCTGCTTCCTTATTAAAGCCACCCCAGATTTCGTGCACCCTGAGTTCCAAAGGGGATTCGTTGACGATCACGATCTCATCTCTATCATCACGCAAGGGGCGTTCAATATAAATACGCGTCCCTTCTGGTACTTTCGCTGGGACTGGCGACATCAGTTCATGTCTGAATTGTTGAACGGCCAGGGAGATCTCCGGCGTGGAAATCGGCACGGTAACGACTTTCTCGGTCTTTTTGGGGGAAGGATTGAAAATAGTTCGTTCTTCCGAGCCGAACACATTGATGAACAACGTGTCGTCTGTAATGTAGTAGGACAAGGCGACCATATCGGGTTCAAGCGCAGAAGCCAGATCGTCCCGGTCGCTGACCTCGGAAGAGACGAGTGTGTAATACTCCGGGTGTTCCTGCCTCAACTCCCGAAGCTTCCCCTGTACCACAAAACCACGCTCGGAGCTTTCGTCCGGAGTCGCCTCGACTGTCTGCAAACGGTGGATTTCCCGCACTTTGGCATTGTCGATCCGGTCGATGCCCCCGGACATCAGGTCGAGCATGGCTCGTGATTTGGCCCGCTCCATGCCGATCAGGTTCTCTTCCGGTAAAGCTGCCGTCATTATGATGAAGCTGTCATAAATATTCAGCCCCAGCTCCTGGAAACTGCGCTTGTGCGATTCAGAGGCAATGGTTGCTCTGGAGCTTTCCCGTTTCTCGATGTATTTCTTGACGAATTCTATACTCTTTTCCGTTGTGCCCAGAGTCCTATATGCCCGCAAGCTCTCCTTCCAGATAATATCACGAAGATTATCCACTTTTCCTCGGGCTGCAAGGCCGTCCCATGTCCCCTCGTTGTCTATGCGATAGGCTTCCTCATTGACCGCATCCCATGCGGCTACAGCTCGTTGGTCATGCTGGTTGGTATATACGATAGCCTGACGAACCAACTTGTCAAAGGGGTCGGCAGGCACATCAACTTTCATCAATCTGTCGTAGGTAGTCTTGTATTGAGTGTTCTTTAAATTATGACTGATAATGATTGAGCTGGTGGGTTCTTCCGGCGTGCCTTCACGGACAAATGACGAAGACTGTACTGTCCCGGTTCTTTCTGCATGCTGTGCTGTCAAGCGAGCCGACTCCACGGCTTCCTTTTCACTGTCCCCCACCTGAGCATAGTATTCCTTCAACAACCGGGTGTCAGTATCCTGCAAACTTTGGAGCATTCTCAACTGTTGTTGCTTTTTCTTTTCAGGGTCACTTGCGCTGCCCAAGTCCACCGCGCGGTATCCCATGCCCATGTCATCAAAGTTTTCAAGGCCGATGGTTTCTATTTTCTCTATTTCAGCCCGGTACTTTTCTACAATGCCCGGTATCTCCCCAACTTGTTCAGATTTTACAAGTAATCTACCAATATTATTGTAAATCATTGCCATAGTGAGTGGCTGTTCACTGTTCTCATAATCCGGAATCACATTCGTCCAGGCCCTAACTGCACCGTCAAGATCTCCTTTGAACTCCGCATTAGTGGCATAATTCCCCGCAGCGGCATAAGAATTATGACTATTCATAGCGAGTAAAGCCGTTCCAAAATCATTGAAAGAACAGGAAGCCAGTAGCAGCACTGCAGCCACACAGATCAGTCGCCTAAGATATGCCATTCCCTCACCTCATTCAGTCGTGTTTTGTCCACACCAATGAAAAACAGCCACCAAAGCAATAACAATGGGAATTCAAAAGGAGGTGCCGAAAGTGAAGGAGCCACCAGAAGCCCGGCTTGGGACCGCCCGGCAAGCATTCCAGGACATTATCTATGTTTCACAATGTGTGAAATGTATCATCACTCCCCACCAATCAATATATCCTTTACTGTCTACTAACCTCCAGGAACGGGAAATCCTCACCCAAGAGGCGGACTTGTGGCACTTGCTCGTAGCCGTATACCTCATACGTCAGGTCTGGCAGTTTCTCAGATACGTATTGAGACAATTCGAAGACACTGATTGTGTTGTCCCTGTTGCCGTGCGTACTGTCCGCTTCGGAAAGAGCCTGGAGGAGAATCCAGGTGAACACACCGTGTCCCTTATATCCTTCCTGGGCGAGCTGGTCTTCCTTGGAAGCAACGATGGTCGCGCGCCCTGTAGCCTTGGTCAACCTGTCAATGGCGGTCTTCTCAGCCATTCCTCGGGTGTAAGCCTTATCCTTTGTGAAAGCTCCGGAGTTGCATGTATCCAGAAAGACAATGCTCTTCATGGCGGGAATCTGGGCCAGAGCCTCCTGCAGGAAATCCTGCCCGATGCCATAGCGCACTACGGCTTCTTCGTTTGTGTGGCGGTAGTCATACGGTATCATGTAATATCCACCATTGACGGCCGTACCGTGTCCCGCAACGTAGAAAACGAATACATCTGACGGTCTAACCGTTTGGGTCAATTCACTGAATTTGGTTTTCAAACCTGCTCTGGTCACTTGATCGTCAAGCATTGTGTGCACTGAAACGGATTCGTAGAGTGGGCCTGATTGCTTTTGGAAGATGTCTACAACAGAGCGTGCATCAGCAACGGAATATCGAAGCCGTAAAGCCCGGTCTTTGTAATTGTCGATACCGACGGCAAGAATGATGAGCCGTGGCTTACTTCTCTTGTTGCCGACATACTCAATGACAAGACGGGCCGGGGCCGATGCTGCTATATTATTTTCATCGTATGCCAGCACTTCCACTTCATTTTGTCCGGGCGACAGCTCGAATTGCCGTGACGCTTTAACGGTGTTGTTCGCCTTGCCCGTGACGACAAAGCCACGCGAGTCTTTCTGAACGCCGAGGGTGATGCCGTTGAGTTTCCACACAACCTTTCCAATGCCGCCACCAGTGTCTTCAAGTTCTATGACGGCATTTATAGTTGTTTTATCGGTGGAGATCGCAGTCGGTGCCACAAGCGAAATGCGAGGCGGGTTGCTTTGCTGGACAACGGCTGCAATATCCATCTGCGGTTCGACTTCATCAACAGCCTCTGCAACGACCGTCCCGTCGGAAGATGGGGTAGTGCCACCGGAATGGGCCATGGCAACAAAGTCGGGACGATAGAATGTCTCGGAGAACTGGGCGATGTTGTGTACCCTATTGCCGACTCGGACATTCATCAATTCCGCACCTTTATTTGAAGCAGCAAAATACCCATTGGAGAGCATCGACACCCATTCGCCGTTATCGAACTCGAAGATGCTACCGACCATCTTGCCTTGTTTCACATCGAGAGTATGGAGTGCCCCGTCCTGTCCTTTAACGTAGACATGGCCTGAAGCAGGGTCTTCAAAGCTACGATCATCTAGGAGACCATTTACCGCCACGTTGTAGGTCGCAACAAGCTGGCCGGTCATGACATCTCGTAATTCCACGACGGTTCCACGGGCGAGGAGGAATTGTGTGTTGTTATTAGCGAATCCGAGAATTGCCATTCCCGAATCTCGCCCTGTGTCTTGGCTGCGCCATACGAAACGTTCAGTGGTGCTATCGATCATGCCAATACTGGCATGAGTGCCGGAATCTACGGTGAGAACACTCACCAATATTTTGTATCCAGACTCTCTGGATCCGGTTGCAGCAATATCATGTACGAAATTACCGTCGGGGAGGGTGACGTCGAAAAGCTCGGTATGATCAGACATGGAAATGCCTGTTACTCGGAAAATATTCGCAAGCTTATAACTGTATTTAGAGGATACGACTAAGCATTCGTCATCTGTGGCGAATTCTACTTTATCGGTATTTGAGGACCTCAGCTTTACGATTTTAGGCGTCGTGTTGGGGAGTGAGTATATATACACTTCAGGTGTGTCTTTTTCATAGCTGGTTTCAACTGCAGCGAGGAGCCGTCCATCTGAGCTCACGCTGGCAGACCCAATAATTCCTAACTCCTGCAATACTTGCTCAGCTCCGGAGTTGACATCGTACTGTGTCAGCAAAGCGGGGCTACCGGGTTGGAATTTTCTTCTATATATGTGGCCATCTTCAGTGAGGCCTGAAATGATATTGCCCCAGGTGCCGAAGTTTATTTCGGCATATTTTGGTTTCTCTGGAAGTCCTGTGCTTGTATCCCAGTTATGACGCAGTGTTCGCATTACGCCGTCTTTCAGGCCGAGTAGCGTCATGGAAGGCTTACTCGTCGGAATGTCTATGGTGCTCATGTTTTGATAGATGGGGGTGAGGGTTAAGCCTGTCTCATCTTTTTTGTAACGAATAAGGTGTCCATCTGTGTTGTGAATAATTGGAAAAGCGCTCTCATCGTTTCTGTAGAGTGATTGCCCCGTTTCTATGTCTAGGAGTGTGAACGAAAAGCGATCATTGGCTTTCAGGCTGAACTGAAAATTTCCATCTCTGGTGAAGCCCCAGCTTCCAAGTCCTTTTACAGGGTACACCCATTGCACGGTCATGGTTTGAACGTCTAACGCTTCGAAGCGTTCTGCCTGACCATAGAGAGCAGTGTAAATGAAAAGTCTACCGTCAGGAGAAAAACGGCCAGATCGGACATACCCACCAGTTGAATAGTAACCCAACTTTTGGCCAGTCTCGGGATCAACGAGGGTAAGATCTCCGCTGGCTTTCATCATTGCCAACCGTTCGCTGAAGGCATCAAGGAGCTCTTCAAGAATACTACTCCAGCTACGTATAATCGTACCATCCGACACACGTGCCACACCCCAGTCCCCATTGATGTAGAGTGTTGCAACACTATTATCCTGCGAAATGTTCTGTACATAAGTGAAGGGGCCACTCCATATACCGTCAGTCACTTTGCCGGTCTCAATGTTCACAACTTGCCAGGGCGTGGCTGCTCCTCCCATACCCTTTTGGACCACTATAATCTCTTTTCCTGATTCGAGGAAGCGCAGGGTTTGCCCAAACTGTCCACTCACTCTCACATTGCGGAGAAGTACGCGTGATTTGAGATCCCAAATTTGAAGGATCTGCTGCCAGATCGTAGCGAGATACCGTCCATCGTCCGACATCGCGGCGTCCGAGGAGGTTCTGTATGTCTGAGGGTAGACCGCTATGGCGTTAGCTGATTCAGCTTGAGCCGCACCCCAGTTTGCCAGTGCCACTCTCTGCACGGGATCTGCTGCCACCGATGC
This sequence comes from Pseudodesulfovibrio sp., assembly GCA_022712855.1. Classification (GTDB taxonomy): domain Bacteria; phylum Desulfobacterota; class Desulfovibrionia; order Desulfovibrionales; family Desulfovibrionaceae; genus Pseudodesulfovibrio. Next base: position 21,069 of record JAFLJT010000348.1, read on the forward strand.
CGTTATTGGTCGTTCAGGAACGCAGGATGAGATGGGTACGATGGTGAGTAAAAGAAGAATAATCTGAATGACTGAACGGTGCGATCTCATACTTCCTCCAGTAAAATCCGTGAAAAAAAGCGAAGTTTGTAAGCGTTAGTAACACTACTCGTAGACGAGCTTTTCTAATTAAGCTTTGTTGTCTCCGTCCTTGGCCTCCACCGGCAGAATCGAGTCCTGCTTAATGTGAATGTCGCGCTGCGGGAACGGGAATTCGATGCCATTCTCTTCGAAAAGATCACAAATGTTGAAGAGAATGTCGCTCTTCACATTTTTCACCCCTTTCTCGGCATCGGCTATCCAGATTCGCAGTTCCATCCTGATGCCGTTGTCGCCGAGTTCGACCATGCGCGCGACAGGAGCAGGCGTTTTCAAAACTCGCTCAACTCCGTCCGGAGCCTGTTCAAGCAATTGCTTGGCCGTCTTCTTGTTGGTCTTGTAGGCAATGGAGACAGGAATCGTCAGTCGCACGATTTCGTCAGAGTGCGTCCAGTTGATAACCTCATTGGCGATCATCTGCTCGTTGGGAATCAGGTATTCCTTACCATCCCGGGTCAGGAGTGACGCATAGCGACCGTGCATGTCACGGATCGTGCCGAGGACCCCACCCACCTCGATGGTGTCGCCCGGTTTGATCGAGTTATCAACGAGCAGGAGGATGCCGGACACATAGTTGGAAAAAATAGTCTTAAGGCCAAAACCGATGCCCACACCGATTGCGCCGGAGAAGATGGTCAAACTGGTCAGGTCGATACCAACACTGGTCATGGCCAGGAGTATAGCCGCCGTATAGAGAAGGATGTTGACGATCTTGGTGATGAGTACCTGAAGTGTCGGTGAAAGATCGCCCGAAGTCTCGATCTTCTTGACAGTGAACGTGGAGATCACGGAAGCTATTTGTAGGCACAAAGCCGCCATGACGAGCCCTTTGATGGCGCCGTAGACCGTTATCTGGGTGGTTCCCATGTCCAGACTGAGTCCTTGTAGATACGCCTTGATATGGACCATCAGCCCCAAGATGTGGAGAAGAGTTATGGCCCAAATGCAGAGTGCTGCGGCCTTGGCGATGGCCTTGTTGGGGATGAGGGAGGAGAGCAGTCGTATGACGATCCAGGCGACGGCAAGATCACTGGCAGCGAATAGCCAGTGTGGGAAGTGATCCCTCAGTACAAATATCCCTATGCATATCTGGGCAAGGAAAAAGAAAACAAGGCTGTGCCCGACTCCCGAGATTGCCAGGAGTGCGGACTTGAGCAACTCGTTGCGAACGGTTTCTTCCACCCACCGCTCAAAACGTGGACAGATAATTCTGCCTGCGATAACGGCCACAGCCATGGCGCTGAAGATGCAAGCCCACTGCACAGCCGTGAAGGTGGTCAGGACGTTCTCATGAATCCATATTACCGTCTGTGTCAGAGAGCTTTCAATCCATTGGTCCATAGTGTCTCCTCGGCAATGGCGGGCTATTTATCTCTGATTTCGCAGAGATATTCCTGAATAGATTCATTGCCGTCTTTGTCGGCCACCGCAATTTCGAGCTTAAATCGGCCTGAGGGGATCTTTACGTTTTCTGCCTTGAGTGAATTCCCGTGAAGGTAGGGCTTCAGGCGCTTGGTGAGGCTCTTGGAAAACCACCCCTTCTTAGCCTTGATCTCCAGTGTACTCATGTCGACCGGAGAGATACCGTCCTCGAACAGGACTAACAGATTCATCTGACTTGGCGAATCGATAAGCATCCCCTTGTCGGTCTCCTTGATCGTGGGGTTCTCAAAAACGATCTTCGGACCAATGCCGAACCCCAGAGATTTAGGCATGCTGCCCTTATCCCATTCGGTTTCATCGAGGTTGAGTTCCTTGGCTTCCTCAAATGACAAGAGCATGAAGCCATCTTCAGCGGACGTTGTCTGGGGGATAAGGGTCAGGCTGAGAGCGAGTGCTGCAACGAATATGAAATATGCTTTTCTTATCATCTGTCTCTCCGTTTATTGTTTGATTTCCAAGTCGGGTTTTCTCTCGAATACCACCTTGATAACTATGCCAGTATTCTTCTCGTAGTAGATGAAGGCGTTGTATTCCTTAACAGGAAAATAGATGGCCTTGTCCTTAAGGTAGTCATAGGCCGCGACAAGCAACGACAGCATCTCCGAAATGATCCCCTTATCAGTATCACTCACCGGGACCAGTTTCACTTTCCCGCCGTACTCTTCCACTTTGGAGAACCAGTGGTCGAGTCTCTCTGGAATGGAATTCAATGTGATAACGGCCGGAAAGAGAACCGTCACCTCGGAAAGGTCGGCCTTCAGAGCCGAAGAAAGGTGGCGGTCAAAGCTTTCGGAATCAAAGAATTCGACCTGGTTCTTTGCTTCCGGCATCGGAGGCTGTTTTGGCGTGCACCCAGTTGTCAGCAGCATTACCGCCGCAAGGAGCACGAGACACAAACTCAACACACGTCTTTTGTGGTAGTAATTCATGGTATCCCTACTTGATTTTGACATACACTATTCCAGCACCGTATTTCGGCGGCTTTGGCTTCTCGGGTTCCGGGGTAGGAGTCTGTTGTTGCGGTTCCGGCTTTTCAGGAGCTGCCGTGACGACAAACCCTCGCGTTGACGAGGGAGACATTATTTTGAATACACCATCACCGTATCCCTGCTTATAGAAATTGACTTTGAAAGGAGTAACAAAAGCGGCAATGAGCGCTTTGCCGGACGGCGGTGCGGCTGTCAAAGCAAAGGTATCCCCAGAGGCGGGTATGCTTACAGATTTGCCAGCTTTAACATAGTTATCAGGATGGAATTTGTTTGGAAATAGAATCGTCGGGGCAGTATCTCCGGGTTGCATGGTCACGACATTGACGTAGCCGGATTTTCTGACTGTGCACGTGATGACCAGAGGATCACCGACTTTGAAACTTTTGCCATTGGTCCTGACCGTTACGGGGTAAGCTGCCTTGTCCGTGAGTTTCTTGATCTCGCTGGCCCACGTAACTTTCTTTGGTGGTTGCGGCTTGGCCTTCTTGCTGACAAACAAGTTCATCTGGTTATTCTCTGTTCCGCCAACAAGAGCCGGTTTATGTACCAGCTTCGGATCAGGCATTTTGCTGGAGATGTAGTCAGTAGTCTTGTCGTGCAGGGCAAGCATAGTGATGGAGCGGCCCTGCTTGCTGGCCTTCATGATGGATTCGCTTACGCCCAGAGTGAAGAAGCTGCCAATGTTGGAAGCCTGAGCTCGCTGATTATCCTGTGCTGCACTCAGCGCCGAATACCCACTCGGCACATTACTCTGGATTGATTTCGATGCAAAGTTGACCGATCGAGTGGTCCTCGGCATGCCTGGGTATTCAAAATACTTAGGGTAAAGACCCTTATTTGTCGGGAGACTGCGAGTAGCTGTGCCGCTATGGCAAGCGTCGATGAAAATGAAGACGTTTTTGGACGGAATCTTCTCCAGCATGTCATTGAACATGTCATCCACAAATACGTTATTGAGGGTGTTCACCCCAAGGGCCGCATCATGAGTGACCAGAACCTCATCCGCATTGTCCTCTTCGTCATTGTTCTTGTCGTAAATCTGCGTGCCATGTCCGCTGAAGTAGAAGAGCACATGATCATCTTTCCCGACCCCACGGATAAGCCAGCTATCGATGGAGTTGTTTATGTTCTTGAGCGTCGCTTCTTCGTCGAGCAGGATCTTGATTTCGTTTGCACCGTAACCAAGCGTCAACGCGACCTTGCGCATCATTTCTATGTCTTTCCCGATGCCCGGAAGGTCGGCCCCTTTCATTTGGTACTTACCCACTCCAATCAGAAGAGCGCGGTTAGCAGCATGGGAATATGTGGCAGGAAGACTCGTTATCATGATAAAGACAAGAAAAAGCAAAAGTCTCATTACCACCTCTCTCCTCAAATGATATGGTCCCATTATTCACCGATCTCAATGCCTTAAAAAGTACTCTCTTCATAAGCATAAAAACAGCATTTGATCAATTCCAGAAAACCTGAAGATAGGTTGTGATAATTCTGAGCCGCCTTGCAATGACCGTATCGGCTATGTATGAAAAAATGGTAGGAATGATATGCGTGGCTTTCGAACTATGAATTAGGCAGGGATGAATATGTATAATCATAAAAAAATAGCGTGGCTGTTGTGTTGTATTTGGGTCTGCCTTGCCGTTGTGGAGCCAGCCAATGCAGGAGACGCCGTCGTGGGAAGTGACGAACTTATTCATCAGTTGCAAAAGCAGCCGTTACAACGAAAAACCCGCGGCTTTGTTATTTCCGAGTCCGAGACGGCTGCCCCGCCGCAGGAGGCCACTCCTCCCTCGGCGACAATATACGTGTATTTCATCTCAGGAATGGTGGAGTTCGCCGACAAGCAGTCCAAGCTACAACTGGACGCGCTTGGCCGAGCGTTGACCTCCAAGTCCCTTGAGGGGGCATTATTCGAAATCAGTGGTCACACGGACAGTGTCGGCAGCGATGCTTACAACATGAATCTTTCAAAGAGACGAGCGGCAACCGTCAATGCCTACCTTGAACAAAACTTCGCTTACTCCACTTCATCTGTAACAGGGTACGGTGAAACTCGCCCCGTCGCATCCAACGACACCAAAGAGGGGCGTGCTAAAAATCGTCGCGTCGTGATAACGCGATTGAACTAGGTAAAATCGGTATAAATATGATGAATACCACTCGCTTCATAATTCTTGCACTGTGCATTTTCGGCACCATGAGTATTCATCCGGCCCTGGCAGCAGGTCCGGCTGTCGGAACCGTCACCCGTCTTCAGGCGAATGCTATGATCGACGGAGAAACCGCAACTGTCGGTGCCCACATCTTTTCCGGCAACACTTTGAGCACGGATGAAAACGGCAGGCTTGAAGTAACCTTTGATGACAAGACAAAACTGCAAGTAGGTGGAGGGTCAACGTTCATTATTGACGAGTTCATATACGACTCCGAAAAGGACCAGACTGTAAAGAAAGCCTTTTTTCAATTGGCCAAAGGGTCATTTCGCATGATCACTAGTGAATTGATTGATGCCTCTCCTGAAAGCTTCGGGGTCAAAACACCCCTCGCTTCAATCGGTATCCGTGGCACGGACTTTTGGGGAGGCTATCTCTCCCCAATCGAGATTGATATTGTCATGCTCGAAGGAAAAGGCGTGATCGTAACCTCCATGGGCGGAGTGACTGAGATCACCGAACCCGGTGTCGGCGTTTCAGTTGCAGATCCCACCAAGCACCCAAAAGGATATGCAAAAGCTCTCCTTCCCCCTGAGCAGTCCAAATGGAGTGCGGAGAAAATCGCCCGCGCAACGGCCACCGTTTCATTTGAATAAGAACGCCGCCGTATCCACCTCCAAAACTACCACACATCAAATGCTAAGAATTCAGGGCAATGAATTTCTTTGTCCAAGTTCCTTCATGCTTGGTGGCCCGCTGGTGGGCCCTGATCTTAAGCTGCGTCGCTGGGCCTCATAACACGGCTTCCTTTCCCCTTCTTCCACCCTTCCTATGTTATAATGTTTCAACTGAGGTTGCCCTCATTTTTCTACCCTCATAGTATACTACAAGACGCCATTCCCTATTCTCACACAGGGGAAAAGCTTACCGGGGTAATGAAGGAGGCCGCCATGAACATAGGCAAAATAATTCTTGTATTTTCATTGGTGTTTCTCACTGCCTGCGTCGCTCATATGCAGCCCCCGGAGTGGACGAATACGGCCGAGGCGAGATTCGCCGAGAACAAGGATTATCTCGAGCCAAGAGTCAAATCCGCCGATTCAAGTTTTTCGGAGGTATACTGCCTGTGCGAAGCCTATCTAAAGCTCTACGAATATGAAAAACTGGAAGACTGCCTGAAGCTGCTCAAGCAAAAGATCGATTCGGGCGACAAAAGCATCATGGGCTTTGATATGTCGGCAAGACCTTACATGCTCAAAAGCGAGATGTATATTGAACTCGGAGAATATGACAAAGCTATCTCGGAAGCTGAAAACGGTTATGCATACGCCCTCAAAGAAGACCTGCACAGACTCAACTACATTGAGCTCATCAAGCTCTATGGACACGCGTATGCCTTAAAGGGGGACCGGGAAGGAGCCCTCAAGGCCGTGGACGATTTGAACGCAATCTATCTAGGATATCCATTCGGGCTTATTGCAGAAGACCGGGACAGAGGGTTGGCGAAAATCTACTTCGCCCTCGGGATGTACGACGAAGCAGTGGCAGCCACTTCTCATACATACGCCTTCAACGCACTGGCCAAAGCCCTTGGCGGGTTGGTGGCAGGGTCCGGCGACTATTTTCTTTTCATGGATCTTCCCTACAAATACATCAAGTACAAGAGCCTTCTCGAATCCGGCAACATTGAGCAGGCAAAAGTGGGGTATGACGAGCTCTTGGGCATGGAGCAGGTCTCACACAGCGGATCGATCTACTGGAACGTTCTTTATGACCGGGGGCGAATAGCACAGGCTGAAAACGACATTCCGATTGCCCAAGAATACTATCGAAAAGCCATTGAAGCCATCGAACTTCAGAGGGCCTCGGTGGGAAACGAAGCATCCAAAATAGGCTACATCAGCAGCAAGCAGAAGGTCTACGCAGACATGATCGAGTTGCTTGTGGCCCAGAATCTCGACCGGGTAGCGCTGATGTATTGCGAAAGAGCAAAAGCCAGAGCGCTTGTAGACCTCCTCGCCCAGCGAAGCAGTTTTTCACCTCAACAGGAAACAGCGGAACAGCAGCAGGAAATTCTGGCCCGACTCGACCGAGCCGAAGTAGCCTTCTATCGCGCCGACCAGCGGTATACCCAGAAAGATAAGGACCGACAGAAAAGAACCCTCGTACTCATCCGCAAGGAATTGTCAGATGAGTACCCGGAGCTTGCCGCCATGGCCACGGTCGGATCGCTGGAACCGGAGGCGATCCGGAGTCTGATAGGCAGCGACGAAACCCTGATCGAGTACTATTCGTACGATGAACGCCTCTACGCTTTCATCGTAACTAGGCAAGAAATTCGCGCCATCCGCTTGGAATCACGAGGGCTCGACACAGATATTCAGGCCTTCAGGCAGGCCATCATCAGCGAATCCGATAAGGCCCGGGGGATAGGCCGCAAACTCTATTCACGCCTGATCGCCCCTCTGCCGGATTCCCAAAAGAAAGCAAGGCTGCTCATCGTGGGACACGGTGCCCTGCACTACCTGCCTTTCAACGCCTTGATCGGCCCGGACGGCTATCTCGTAGACTCAGCGACCATACGCCTCCTACCCTCGGCCAGCGTTATGCGCTTTCTGGGACCCCGCCAAACCACGCCGCAACAGGAACTACTGCTGTTGGGCAACCCAGACCTGGGCGACCCAATGTTCGATCTGGCGGGAGCCGAGGCCGAGGTCAGGGAGATCAGGAAAATGTGGCCGGACTCAACTGTGCTCCTCCGGGGATCGGCCACGAAGCAATCTCTACAGGAGGCAGGCAGACTCTTCCGTATGATCCACATTGCAGCCCATGGCAAATTCCACTCCGATGCTCCGTTGAATTCCGCCATCCTGCTCACACCAACCAAAGACGATGACGGACGCCTTACCGTAGCCGACCTATATACTATGGAACTCAATGCGGATCTGGTAACCCTTTCAGCATGCGAAACCGGCATGGGAGACGTCAAGAGCGGAGACGACGTCATCGGCCTGAGTCGAGGTTTCCTCTATGCCGGGGCTCGCTCCCTTGTCACATCCTTATGGCCTGTTCCGGACAGAGAGACCACGTTCCTGATGATCGAATTCTACCGGAACCTGAAGACCATGAACCGTGCTGACGCACTCCGCCATGCCCAGTTGGCGACAAAAGAAGAATTCCCGCCCCCATTTTTCTGGGCAGCATTTCAGCTGACAGGCAACGGGGACTGAAGGTTCGAATCCTCTCATCCCGACCAGATAATTCAAGCACTTACGAATACATTCGTAAGTGCTTTTTCCTTTTGTCACATTTTCTACGAATTGAACAAAAAAGACCTGTGATTTAAAACAAGTGCAGTGGTAAGCACGGCATTCCATGCGAAGAGAACGAACCTCCTCACATACCAATGCCCATAATATCTTATTTGCCTACCGCCTGATAGGCGTGACAAAGAAACCAATATAGCTATATACAAACACATGTAGACTAATTCATCGCCTGCTTCAACCAAACCACATACGTTAATTTTGAAGGTTAGAACATGGACGATTACACACAGCCAGAGAATTATTGGTACGCGATCGTTTACGGCAAGCTAATCTGGGCAGTTTTATACCCTTTAAAGGATAACTCCAGCATCATTCTCTTCCTTGATGAAAATGGATTCGACTTTGAGTCCTTAGATTACCCTTGGGAAAAATCAAAAGAAGCTTTGTCCATTAACGGATTCACTCAATATATCGAGGATGAGGAAGTTAAAAAACACATATATCTCCCTTCTTCTCCGTTCAGAAAGGCTGACAGCATAACTGATGCTATGATTTTTTTCAAAGAGGCTTGGATGGAACCACCTTTAGGTGATGGAACAACACCTAAGACTGATTGGGATGCAAATCATTCGAACAATGGCAGGCTGCCTTTCAATCTTCTTAGATATTTGCCCATTTTAAAATACGCTCTCTGGACACTAACTTTAGCCTTTGCAGTTACTGGATATGCATACTTTACAGGACCAGATGGGCTCGTTGTTACCATAGAAGGGGAAATCGAAGGCAGCTTCAACAACGTAAGAGCCTTCGTTCAAAACGATGTATTCTGGAAGGCACAACATGCACTTGTCAATAAATCAATATTAATCAACCAGACAGCCCTTGCCTCAGGTGAGTACGATGATTTCCAATATCTAAAAGGCTTCGAGAACGAAGATGAACCATTCTCAACAAACGACATAGTCTCAACCATAGAAAGTATTATTTTTGGTGAATACTATGATGAAATAAAGAATAATTCTGACATTATTGTACTAAGATCAAAGGCAAAGTTGCTGCACGAAGAAGCAGATGATCTTGAAGAAGAAGCAAGTCAAATAGCTTTAAAAATATTTAACGAGCTATCTACAAAGAAAACTATAGCTGATTTGCTGACAATTAAATCTCAAATTGAGATCAAGCTTCAAAGTCCGTAATTCACTCCAGCATTTTTATTACCAAAATAACGACAACATACCGGACAATTTTTTGTCACATTTTTGGATTTTCCCATGTGACAGAAAAAGCAAACTTTAATGACTTAAATACTTACAAACCTTCATGATGCGGAGACCAGAGGTTCAACCTCTCTCATCCCGACCAGATAATTCAAGGGTTTATGACTCATCGTCATAAACCCTTTTTCTTTTGGTCAACACCGTACACCACCAGCGGCAATGTACACGTCGGCGAATCACAAATCGAGCGCTTCCCACTCTTGCTGCTTGAAACCGGCAACTACGAAGTCATCGCCAATAAGGAGAGGACGTTTTACAAGCATCCCGTCGCTGGCTAGCATCGAAAAAAGGGCACCGTCGGACATGGCGTCGATGGTATCTTTCAACCCAAGTTCCTTGTATTTTTTCCCATTGGTGTTGACGAATTTTTTCTTATCTACACCCGCTCTCTGTTGCCAATCGAGAAACTCTTCTTTGGTCGGCGTTTCCTTGAGAATATGCCGAATCACAAAATCTGCCCCTTTTTCTTCCAGCCAAACCTTGGCTTTTTTGGCAGTACTTCAACTCGGATAATGGACGAGAATCATGGACATAGTATCTCCGTA
>JAFLJT010000124.1 GCA_022712855.1 Pseudodesulfovibrio sp.
GCCCGGTCAGATGCATTTTCCCCACCGTGCCGGGGAGCATTTTGCTTTCCAGCGTGGCGGGCAGTGCGTCCCAGTCAAATTTCATACAGTTCCTTGTCAGGTGTTCTCAGCAATTCATCGGTTTTTCAGACGATCAAATACCCTCATCTCATTTTTCAGGAGTGTCCGTCAAACTATGCTCGAACAGCATGACCTTCAATAATCCGACCGAATATAGCACACCAAAAATGGCTTACGATTTGCATCGTAAGCCCTTGATATGACGGTGGTAGCGGGGAAAGGACTTGAACCTTTGACCTTCGGGTTATGAGCCCGAAAGGTTTCTTTTTCATTCTGTGTCATTCTGTTCCTTTTAGCCTTGTTTTATTTGACATTTTGATTTTGCTTGTTATTCTGTGTTTCGTCAAGTTGGACTGTTTTGTATCTCTGGTGAGTATCCGGTGAGTATCAGTTTTTGCAGCAACGAGGATAGAATGGCGAAAGAGAAGATAACAAAGCGATTGTTAACTGGCCTAGAGCTTGGGCAGCGTAAGTACATTTATGACACGGAACTTTCAGGATTCGGAGTGCATGTTGGTGTAAAGGCCATTTCATTTTTTATCCAGTATCGACAAGGCTACGGCAGGAAAAGCAAGGTCAGACGGACCAATATTGGTCGTTTTGGCCCTCTGACTGTTGAGCAGGCTCGTGATAAAGCGCAGCAGCTTCTTGCGAAAGTTGTTCAAGGCGAAGACGTTGCCAAAAAGCGGCAAAAGGAATTGCCCGTTCCTACATTTTCATCTTTGTGGACTGTTTATGTAGCTGCTCGCCCGGGATTGAAAGGGCTTACCACCGATGAGAACAGATTTAAGAAGCACCTTAAGCCTAAATTCGGTGAGATGCTGCCAACTGAGCTAAAGCCTGTCTATGTTGATCGGCTGCGTCTTTCAATGCAGGAAACCCATAAGCCTGGGACCGTGAAGAATACTCTTGAGTTGCTTCGGCGGCTCGTAAATTTTGGAGTTAAGCAACAGCTCTTTCCTCCGCTTGGTTTTGTTATCCAGTTGCCACAAGTTGATAATGTTAAAACGGAAGACCTGACTTCTGCACAGTTGAAGCGGTTGTGGAAAGCAATTGAAGGTGCTGAAGACATCCAGCCCGCAAATATGATGCGATTGGTCTTGTATACAGGAATGCGGCGTGGTGAGCTATTCCGTTTGCAGTGGGATCATATCGACGATGAGCGCGGCTTCATTCGTCTTGTGAATCCCAAAGGGGGCATAGAGAGCAAAATTCCCCTTAATGGCGTAGCAAAGGATCTGTTGGCAAATCATCCTCGACTTGAGTCGAGCGAATATGTTTTTCCTGGGCGTGGTGGAAGGCAGCGAGTTGATATTGCTAAGCAGGTGAATAAGATAAAGAAAAAAGCGAAGCTGCCCAAAGGTTTTAGGGCGTTACATGGGTTGCGGCATGTGTATGCTTCAATGCTGGCTTCGTCTGGCTCTGTGGATATGTACACTTTACAGAAGTTACTGACTCATAAGAGCCCTAATATGACACAGCGGTACGCTCATTTGCGGGATGATGCTTTGAAAAACGCATCTGAATTGGCAGGTGAATTGGTGAGCGCGGCGAGTTGTGAAAGTTGATGACCGATTCTGCCTTCTTATCTGTTTTTATCATTAACGAGATTTTCTAAGTTACGTTTCCTATGAAGAACATGGGCGATACGCATGGCATCTTTATCGGTCTTGTTCAGTTATCAGCATGTATCTCAAAACTGGCCGAGGAGCCGTTTGGCTTTCCTTCTTGCTACGCCTCCTGGATGACTTCGCTTGAAGAGGCGTAGTCACCTGTTTTTCCATTTTGATCTTTACTCTAGGCAAGTTTTTGTAAGCTTCAGTATTTATTGAAGAGTTCTATGGGTTAAAGATTTTCGTAGTCTTTGCAGCAAGGTGAAGGTCGCCATTTTTGAATATGTTTTGAAGTCCTTCCACGTAAGTATGATTTCAGCCCATAATTGACTTTTGGTGTTTGGTGAAGCGAGATATTTACCACCAAGAAATGCAAATGTCAGGATGCTAAGCATGTAGGTATAAGGACTGTTTAGAATTTCATGGCAAATCTCTCGCAATGAAATTCCCAGCAGTTGCAGAATAAACAGGCTGATGAGGCTTAAGGCAACAAGTGACATCGGTAGTAATCGATCTAGCCAAAAAAAGCGGGCTCTTGCTATGCCCTGATGGGTATTAAGAAGATCGGTGTAGGATCTAAGCATATCGCGTGAAAACACCTCAACTTGTGAGCTTAAATCATCTTTTCCTATTTGAGCTTGAGATATTCCGGTTAATGAAAGTTCCCAGCGATTCTTTGCCTCGTCGGTGAGTGAGCGGAACAGCATACTAAAATAAAAACAGACTAAAAAAGCACCCCAGTTAAAAGCGTAGTTGGAGAGGCCTTCACCCATGATGCCGACGAAGGGGATTTTAGAATCTACGGGAAAAGTTACTCCCCAAGCTCTTACTAAGCAAAGTATGGCAGCAAGTAACATATTTCGTCTGATACGGAGTGTCCTTTCAGATAATTCGATATGTGGGCTGTCCATGTTTTTGGTTGTTTGGTCGAGGTAAATAATCTCTCTTCCTTGATCAGGGCTTAAAGCATGTTTCAATGAGTTGATGGCGCTTCGGCAACTAATCCAAATTGTATCGAACGTTGATCCTCTGAATTGAGTGTTGTGGAGTCCTGTTGATTGAAGGTCTGTTTGGATAAGGGTTGCCTTATTTATTGAGGTGCGATTGAGTTTTGCCCTGGCAAAGCAAGCTTCGGATAGATTTGCTGAATTCATGTTCGCATCTTGAATAGAAGCTTCGTAGCAATTTGATTCAGTAAAATCAGCGCGAATTAATGTGGCGTTGTCAAATACAGCTTTTCCCGCATCGCATTCGATCATAGAAGCCTCTGTGAGGTCGGCATGATTGAATTGGGCTTTTCGAAGGTTAGCACAATTGAGAATAGCCTCATTCAATTTTGCCCTTTTTAGGTCTGCTCCTACAAGGATCGCATTATCCAAGCGGCATTTTTGCATTTTTGCTCCAGATAGTTCTGCTCCGGACAACTCAACATATTGCATTTGAACATCATTTAAATTTGCTTTTTCAAATTTGGAATTGGCTAGGTTTGCGTTAGAAAAATTTGCTCCTTTCAACTGAGCTTCATTAAAGATTGTTTTTTGTAAATCCTTTCCATTTAGAATTGCATTGTTAAAGATAGTATGGCTGAGGTCGGCGCCAGCAATTTCGGCGTTCTGGAGAGTGTTTGGAGAAAATGATGCACCTTGAAATGATGCACTGTTGAAATTGGCTTCATCGGTACTGGTATTAGTAAAAAGAGCTCTGTCGAATTTGGCATTAGGGAATATTGTTGAGCATAAGTCTGCTCCGGTTAGATTGGCGTCTGAAAAAGATGTGTCTCCATTTCCTTTTGTACCATGCATATTTGCATTGGATAAATCTGTATTGCTGAAAATTGTACCAATAGCGTTTGTATTGATAAGCTCAGATTGTATAAAAGTGGCACCTGTGCAAATTGCTCCTTCAAAAGACGTATCCAGAGCATCGCACTCGTCTAAGGTTGCCTCTGTCAGAATTGAACGCGTTAGATACGCTTGACGCAAAGTCGACCCCGCAAAAGTAGCTTTTTCAAAATTTGCCTCGTTAAAAAGTGCTCCTTGAAAGATTGCTTTGGTAAAGTCAGCTTTGGAAGCTTGTAGGCGTTGGAGTTCTGGTTCGTTGAAAATGGTTTTACGGCATTGCGCTTGAGTTAAATCGGTGTCCTCTCCAGTCATTCTGTTCAGCGTCGCACTATCAAAGTTGCTCCCCCGTGCTTTTGTGCGATCGAAGTTCCCTTCTGTTATCGTTGACTCTGCGAATTTTGCATCGGTAAGGGTCGCTCCCTCGAATGAGCAATTAGATATAGTTGTTTTGCTGAAGATCGATTTCGGCGCGTCTGCACTTTTGAAGCTAGTCTGTTCAATCTGTGCTTTAATGAAAGCTGCGCCTGATAGGGAGGCATTATCGAATGATGAATTTGAAATGGTTGCGTTACAAAAATTGCTATTTCCCCCGTTGATTTTCTTAAATAGTGTGTCTGAGAAACAGCCTTCTGATAAATTTGCATTTTCTAAATTGGCACTAGTAAAGTCACAATTGGAACACTTAATCTTTGTTAAATTGATGTTAGAGCAGTCAGCTGTTGAAATAATGACACTATTTAAAGTTGCACCTTGTAGCTCTGCAGTCTGCAAATCCGCGTTGTCTAAAGATGTTTTTACTATCGTGATACCGGATAGTTTAGCTCCTCTTAAGTTGGTGTTAGACAGGTCTGAGCCGCTCAGGGTTGTATCACGCATGCGGATTCCTTCGAGGTTCGCATTTACCATATTTACACCGGTTAGATTCATGCCATCAAGAGTGGCCGCAGTGAGGTTAGCATCTGATAAGTTCAGTTGTGTTAGGTTGCACGTGGAAAGTGTTGTTCCTGAAAGATCGACTCCTATAAGAATAGAATTTGAAAGGATTGTGTTGTCGAAGTGGGCGTTGGCTAGATTTGCTTTTGTTAGATTTGCATCACTTAAATCGGTACCTGTGAGGTCGGTGCCAGATAGATTAGCTCCGGTGAAGACCACCTTTCCTAGGTTCATTCCGGCCAGATTCTCTCCTTGTAGAACAAGGTCTTTTGCGGATTTCTTCTGTGTTAAAAAGAGTTCAATGTTATGTGCTCCGCGTAAGTCTGCGCCATCAGCTGAGAAGTTTGATCTTGCTAATGAAGCGAGGTCAACACCACGTAAAATAGCTCCATTCATTTTTGCTATATGGCCTGGGCCGGGTTTGAGCGTGGCTCCGGTGAGAATTGTTTTTGTGAAATTTGGAGCACTAAAACGTGTGTTTTCAAATTTAACTTCGGTACAATCTGCATTGGAAAAATCAGTCTGATCAAGATTTGCATTATTAAAAGAAGCCAGTTGCAAATTTGCTTTATTGAATTTAACTGATGTGAGGACTTGTCGCGTAGCCCCCCCTTGCCTTTGGGTGACAGGTGTTGATTTCAAAACAGAGTTGTCGAAAATGGCATGTGAGAGATCTGCTGCTTCAAATGTGACTTGAGCAAAATTTGCATGAGTGAAGTCGGCTTCTATGAGTATAGCTTTTGAAAATATTACTTTTGAGAACTTAGAACGTGTAAAATCAACCTTGCTAAGGTTTGCCTTACTTAAATCAATATTATTAAATGTTTGATTTTTGAATTGCATCATTGAGAAGTTGATGCCACACAAATTCCGGCCTCTTATATTTAACATGCTTAGGCGTGGAATCGTATCGGGGTCCTCATCTCTCATAGTGTTCCACGCCTCAACGCCTTGCTTCAGTATTGCTATATAATTTCTTGCCATGTAAGATATCCTAGAAGTCTAAAAATATTAACAAATGCTTTTTATGGACTGCTATATAGTTTTGACGTTGTCAATGCTGTAAAAAAATGCAATGCGCGGAGAATAGGAACAGGCCACTGGATAATTCCGGTGGCCTGCTTCTGTAAGCTGAATTGGGCTGTTGACCTCGTATTTAAAATAATGAGGCTGTATCTATACAGTTACGCTTTCTAGGTCTAATCTATCTTGATTTTAACGCTTGATAAATAGACTGCTGATTCTTTGTGATAGTCTGATAATCAGGCCTGGTTACATATAAAAAAGTAGCTAAAATTGAAGCCCCTAAGAAGCTCGCTAAGACCAACCCCACCCAATAAAAACGTCTTTCCTTCAAATGCGAATTTTGCAGCTCATAGAAAATGCTTTGGGCTGATTGAGCCGTTGATTGGCATATCTTGGCACTGTCTTCAATCCTCCTAGCTACACGGTCCGCCGCATCATCGGGTAATTTCTGGATTCTGCTTGCGGCGTTTTGGACCTTCATGGCGGTCTTTTCTGTTGTTTCGCGTAGATGCTTCAAGAGCAGCATAGCCTTCGCGCGAGTTTCTATTTTCATTAGGAGAGTTCTAAAGTTTATGGAAAGATGAGCTCATCTGAGTGCTTGCCGGAGAGCTAGCTCTGCATTAGAAGAACTACATATATGTATATCGAATATTGTAGTGGCTTTGAGCTAGATTATAAATTCATGTTTGATAGTTGGCTAATATAGTTAGAATTGTGTCTTCTTGGAGGAAATAATGGCTGATTTAGAGTTGAGAGAGGCTGTCTTAAAAGCGGTCGTAGGTTCTTCAATATTAGAAGATGTCTCAGTTGATGGAAATTTCGAAGGCACAGTAACTTATAATAAAGATTCAGTGTGGGTCGATCCGGCTGCCCCGGGTTTTACAAATTACACTTCAAAGATAACAGATGAAGAAGTTGTTCGTATTTATCTTCTTCACATCTTGTGTGATCGCTATGAGTACAGTTCAGATAAGAATATCCTTGAAGTTGAAAGGCACTATGCGCCAGTGGGGCGCCCCATTGGTAAAGGGGGGCGTATAGATGTTTTGGTGCGGCACGCGGGTGATTCTGGAGCTGAGAAAAATAACTCATTTATGTTTATTGAATGTAAATCTCCATCCAAATATGATGAAGATTTAAAATACCTAAATGGGCAGTTGTTTTTGCTAAGTTTGCAAGAGCAGCCTCGACCAAAGTATCTTGTTTATTACACTGTTGAGTGTGTCAGGGGGAAATTAAGAGATAGGATCCTGTTGATAGATACAAATCTATTTGGATCATATGACGAATGGAATGCTGCTGGTCAGCCAATCGTAGATGCGCTTCCTGTAAATTACGACAAGCCCCCCGAGACACGTTATGCAAATATTGAAAATGATAGAGATGAGTTAAAAACTCTAAGCCGCTCAGTCTCCAAAGAAAATTTAAATCGAATTAGAAATGAAATTCATGATGTAATTTGGGGTGGTGGAGGTACAAATAACAATGAAGTATTTGTATATGTGACTAAATTATTATTGTGTAAAATCTATGATGAAAAGGAAACTACACCTGGAGAGGTCTACCAATTCCAACGGTTCGGAGGTGCAGAGAATCCGGAGTCTCCAGATCTCTTAGCAAGTAGAATCAATGATCTCTACAAGACTGCTGAATCAGAATATTTAGCTTTACCAGCAAAAAGTGAAGGCCCCGCTTTTGATTCGACGCGAATATCCACTGTTAAGATTGCATATGTAGTCGGTCGTCTTGAAGGTATATCAGTTACTCAAAATGATTATGAGGAAGATCTCCTCGGAGATTTCTTCGAACAAATTGTCGCGCACGATTTTACACAATCTAAAGGACAATTTTTCACTCCACATCAAGTTGTTAACTTCATGGTTGAGCTTATAGATTTAAAAAATCTGTGCCGGGAAACAGTTAAGAATAAACGAGATAGTCTCGGTAGGCCAAAATTACCGTTTATTATTGATCCCTCAGCTGGTTCAGGGACATTTTTGATTTCTGCAATGAGATGCATAACGGATTCTATGCTCGATGATGAATTCTCTTCTAAGCTTCCTGCGAGAGTGATGGAATATTACGATACGTGGTTTAGTAAAAACAATCAAAATTTGTGGGCTAGAGAATTTATCTATGGGGTTGAATACAATCACGATTTGGGATTGGCTTGTAAAGTGAATATGGTTTTACACGGTGACGGTAGTATGAATACCTTCATCAACAATGGACTTTACCCTTTTTCAGCATATCACATAGAAGGGCGGGCAAATGTACTCTCTGTAAACAGAGTCACAGAGTCTTCTGCCTACAACGGTACAGTTAATGAAGAGTTTGACGTTATCATTTCAAACCCGCCATTTTCTCTTACAATGAGCGATGATGAGAAGACCATTGTGGAGGATGCTTTTACAGCCATGGGGGCATCCATAAGTGAGAAGATTTTTATTGAGAGATGGTATCAACTGCTTAGAGAGGGGGGGATCTTTTGCTGCGTATTACCGGAGACCATATTGGATACGTCTTCAAATTGGACGACTAGGCTCTTTCTACTTATTAATTTTGAGATACTGTCTATAGTGTCATTGCCGTATGATGCGTTCAAGCCATTCACTGCAACCAAAACTAGTATTATATACGCCCGTAAGAGGTCCACTAAACTCGCTGAATCTATACAGTCAGAATATGACTCTTTGCTTTCTTCTGGTTGCACAGCAGAGGAGGCACTGTTGGGGGCTTATTCAAAGTCTGGACTTTCTAACCAGAAGATATTTATGGCAGAGCCTGAGCAGCTTGGCTACAAAAGAAGGAAAGGGCTACCTGATTTGCCAAAAAGGAACGATCTGTATTTTGACTCAAGTTCCGCAAGTGAAGAAGAGACTGTTTTGTTTAAGTTTTGCCAGGAAGATTATTCCGTAAATGATAAACGCTTAGGCTTTTGGGTTGATGTAGTGAACGTATGTTCCAGGAAAGGAATGAGACTTGATCCAAAGTATCGTTGGCTCTGGGATCATCAGAATGGAGTAGTGATAGGTAATTCTGATAGATACTTTCGAGTAGGTGATTTTATTGCACCTGTTGCCCTTGAAAAAATATCTAAAGGTAGTCTCGAGCAGGAAACGAAACTCATAGATTTAGAGCAAGTTGAGGCACGGCAAGCTATTCTATCTGATTCTATTCCTTTAGTGACAGAAGTAGGGTCACAAAAAGTGTCTTTTTCTGGGGCTGACTTTGTTTTTTCAAAGCTTGAACCTTATTTGGCTAAATTTATTATTAATCCTGACCCGAAGGCGATTGGCTCTACTGAGTGGTTAGGCTTTAAGTTTGACGAAGGAGTCTCAAAAATTGCGTTCGTTTATTTGTTGATGCTTCCGGAAATGTGCGAAGCTTATCGACGAATCCAATCGGGTAAAAGGCACGCACGGCTGTCTGTCAGTGATTTTTTGGATTTAAGGCTGGCCGTAGATTCTGTTGAGAGTCTTGAACAAATTGAAGAAATGATTATAAGTGCGCGATCAGATGTTGTGAATCTGCGGAATCAAGTTCGAAAAGTTCGTGATGATGTCGATACAGATATTGTAAAATTCCTTTTGTCGGGGAATATACTTAATTAATTGGATTATATTAAGTTAAATAGAATATTGGATTAATTGAGCAGTACTTTTTTACCTATTTCTTTAAGGGATAGTTCAAGCACTAGTCGCAGCCGGATGGCTCATATTAAACGGTTCACCTTGTTCAAAAGATAGAGCAGGGTGAACCGTTCATTTGGGGTCGTTATGGAACTCTTAAGTCGTCTATAGCATATCGTTAGTACTCTACCTGCTCTTCAACGCTTGATATATAGACTGCTGATTCTTAGTAATAGTCCCATAGTCAGGCATGGTTACGTATAAAGTTGTTGCTAGTATTGAAGCCCCTAAGAAGCTTGCAAGGACCAACCCTACCCAATAAAAGCGTCTCTCCTTCAAATGCGCATTTTGTAGTTCATAGAAAATGCTTTGGGCTGATTGAGCTGTCGATTGGCATATCTTGGCACTGTCTTCAATCCTCCTAGCTACGCGGTCTGCTGCATCATCGGGTAATTTCTGGATTCTGCTTGCGGCGTTTTGGACCTTCATGGCGGTCTTTTCTGTTGTTTCGCGTAGATGCTTCAAGAGCAGCATAGTCTCTTTGAAGTTTTGCGCTCTGGAGAAGTCCCGCTCGTTCATTTCGAGTAGAAGGAGTTCTATTCTTGCTTCTAGGTCCTTCTTTGCCTCGTTCTCTTCCTCTGATAATTCCCGCATTCTCTCTGTCTTGCTCATAATTCAATCCTCTTTTTTGGAGTGCTTTCCATGTGTAGCCACGGCCCAGGCTGCTGCCTTTCATTGTGGTCTTTTCAAACTTGAAGCTTATGCCTGAGATCCTTCCTGTGCTGGCCATATTGGGAATGGACGTTATTCCATTCTTCTCTAGCCGTTTGGCAAACTCTGCATAGTCGGGAGAGCCTCTGATTGCGTTGCTGACGGCTTCTTGGAGTATGTGCCGGGTGGAAGCCTTCCCTGTGCGGATAGAGTGTTCAATCTCGCCTTTTGTTGGGGCTTTCCTCAGAGATTTCTCACTGCCTCGGACCTGAGTAAGCTCATAGGTCTTTTCAAGCTTTCGCATAACCACTTCTTGCCGCTTGTAGTCGTGTCGATCTGACACCACCTTGCCGTTCATTGTGATCCGGTTGGCGATGATATGAATATGCGGGTGGTTTGAGTCTGTGTGTCGGACAGCCACATACTGACTGTCGGTATATTTCATGTGCTTCAGGTATTCGTTGGCAACGTTCTTCCATTGTTTGTCTGTGAGTTTCTCATCAGGTGGGAGGCTGATCGCCACATGGCAAACCGCTCTTCCAAGGTTTGGACGCAATGCCCGGACTTGTCCGAATTCTGCTGCCAAGGTTCGTGGGTCTTCGCTCGCCATATTGGTTTCAAGTAGATAGCCTTTGTCCTTTTTCATGGCGTATTCAAGGGCTCCTCGAAAGCCTTTGCCTTTAATCAGTTTGGCTATCACTGCTCACCCCAAGTATTTCCAATCGTAAGTTTATGATGATGTTGACCAGATTGCGGAGAGGCGGAAGGGGATGGGGCATTCGTCCAGAGTTGGATGCCTTCACAAGCTGGTTTATGTTGGTGCCAATTTTTCCTAATTCCACGTACATATCTCGGTTCAATTTTGGAGCTGGGCAGGGCGGTAGAATCCTGTCCAATGCTGCATGGCGTAGCCACTGAGCAGGGGCCATGTTCATCCGATCTGCTTTCTCCTGAATGCGGTTCCGTTCATCCTCGTTCACTCTCACTCCAATTGTATGGCGGCGAACTTGATCCGAAGGGATCGAGGGGCGGCCTCCTCTGCCTTTTGCCTTGTGCTTGGCCTTGGTCATGCGGACCTCGTGAGTTGCTTTTTGCCCCGCAGGGCAAGCGTTTGAGTGAAGCGAAAACATGGCTTGCTTCCAACCACATCCGCACTTTCGCGCGATATTGAAATTGTCGGTCTGGTGAGTGCTGTTTGTGGCAAAATGGCGGTGCAACCATTTCGCCAGAGAGTGACGAACAAAACGAATTTATTCATTTGGCTTGCTCCATTGGAGTGGACGAAAAAAACGAATTTATTATGCTGTCTGACATTTGTTCGTTTAATTCGTTTTGTTCGTTCAGCCGGAATATCTTCTTGGGACGGCCTCCACCGTGTGTAGATTTGACTGATTCAATGGTGATCTTCCCTTCGGCCACTAAGTTGGAAATCGCGCGGTCCATATTATGTCCTTTGAGGTTGTTGGAAAACACACCGTGCAGTTCGCTGCCGTTCATGCTTTCACAGGAACCAAGGGCGGTGAGTATCTTGCGTTCTGTCGGGTCGGCTGACGTATCTCCAAAGATGAACTTGGCAGATTGTTCGCAGTAGTCCCAAAGGGCGAGAGCTGCTTGTAGGTGCGGAACGTCTATTTGGTTGGATTGATCCAGAATCGCGTAAGTCAAAGCTAGACGGAGAGTATATGTCTCGGCTCTATTGAGAACTGCCCCTAGCAAGCCGGGTCTATCCGCTGCCAAGGTCGGGTATATCTGCCCCCAAAGGCTTTTAGATTGCTCAGAGAATCGGAGTTCCCCTTGTTGTTGAGCAAAGCGGAGGGCTGCGAATGTCTCATCGCGGAATTTTTCAAGTTCAGTTTCGTCCATGGCTTTCGGAAAGGGAACAAGCTGGGGACGGCGAACACACACCCAAAGGAAGCGATTAGCAAAGCCGTTGAAGGCTTCAACTGAATCAAGTTTCTTGTGCAGCTCATGCAGAGTGATATGGGTGACAATGCAGACATGCGGATTGGTTGCCGATATCTTGTTTGTCTTGGTGAGGGGTTCTACCTTGCCGCCATCGAATAGATTACGGATGATTGAGGAAAGGGTGTTTCCATCGCGTCTGGTACTGGATAGAGCTCCTGCGAACTCTTGATCCACCACAATTAACCGTTTGTCTTCAATGCCGGGGTCAATTGTTACCCATCGTCCAGTTCCTGTTTTCTTGTCCACTATCCATTCTTTACGCTCATCGCGCAGAGCAAAAACAAGTCCTTCTCCGCTTGATAATGGGCCTGCACTGAATTGGGGGGGAGTTAAGTCCTGTTCGGCTCTTATAAATAGCTTTCGAACGGGGCCTGTAGATGTGCCTTTTCGGGCTTTGGAGCTTTGACCGACTAATACGGTGTTAAGACAGCAGCGTTGTTTATCTCCTGCCAGAAAGTAGGGATTGCTTCCAACTTCAGCACCGAACCAGCATAGAAGGGTTGCAAGCACGGCAATAGGGTCTGCTTCTGAATCCTTTGTGGCAAGCGCGGCAAACTTTCCAGCAAGGCCATAGAACATGGACTGACTAGGGGTAGGCCACGGACTGATATTAATCTCATGGTTTGCTTCCGGATGCTGAACTCGTTTTTTCGGTTTCTGTTGACTTGGGATAGAACGAGGTTTGGCTTCTCCTGCTTTGAGTCCGCTCCGGATGGTCCTGAGTGCTTCAATTTCGGAAAGGCCGGATGCTGTTGCAGCATCGAGTAAAAAACGCTCAACTTCTCCTCGATCCAAGCCGCTTTGGATGAGCTGCCCAATCGCAAAACTTGCGCTGTTGAGGGTTTCGTTGCGTGTGCCTTGTTGAGCGTTACGGGTTTTGCCTAATTCTTCGGTGAGAGCTTTCTCTACATATCCTCTAGGGGGTACGGGAGAGTGCTTCGTTTGAAGTGGCAAAGCCGCTGGTTTGGGAATGAGGGAAATGAGCCATTCTGGTGCTTCTGCCGGAGTATGTGATGTCGTCCAACGGTAGGCACCTCCGCTGTCATGGGAAGAAGGGGGTAAAATGACGTAACCGCCGCTGCCGCGTATATCTAGTCCCGTTCCAATCTTGCTGGCTGAGTTCCTAACCTCACTCCCTTTGGGCATCAGAAAGAACAGGTGGCGACCATTGCCGCCCGTCTGTTGTTCTAGGGTTGGGGGGAGTGCTCCGAATTTGGTTTCAAGTTGCGCTAGGCTGTTTGGTCCATCGGGTTGGTCTACGTCCAGAACAAACGATCTCCCTCCGGTGGGTGTACCAATGGATGCGTTTGGATATTTATTCCACAATTGTGCAATCAAGTTGGGATCGGTTACAGCATCGTGGAACCCTCTTGACGTCAGTGGACGCTTACTCTTGCTGCATGGGAAGACCGCAAGCCCTCCACTTGCATACTCTAGAGCGGCCTCAGCCATAGAAAGCCGGTTGATCTTGTTAAAGTCGATCATGTCGCCATCTCTCCTTTATGAAAGAATTGAGTCTAAACTCTTGCGACATACTAGGCCTGACCGGATTGCTCTTTTAACCATTGGTCGAGCTCTTTCCGATCATAGAGAATTGTTCTTCCAACCCTAGTGAATGGAATGCCGATCATTTTTGTCACTCGGTCTTTGTTCAATACCGAGGATGATATTCCAAGATAGGTGGCTGCTTCCTTTGTCCGTAGGTAACGTTTCGTTTCCATTGCTTGCTCCCTGTTGTTTATTTTGGGAAAGCCTAGCAGTGGGTTCTTTTTTGCGACATAGAGGTTGAATTGTTTTTGAGGTAGGTCGGTATCTTTGGTAATAGTTTGAATTGTTTTATTATTATGCATTTTTTCAAATGAGGTGTTGGTTGCAAAAATGAAAAAGTTTGAAGGCACAAAAAAAGGGACCAGCAAAAAGCTGGTCCCTTTAGTAAATCAGGTGTTGTAGAATCTATGTTCCTGAGATGAGCTCTCTTCCTTCTTCTACGAGTGTCAGAAACATTCTTCTTTTGGTAGCGTAGGAGGTTTCATCCGGGAAAAAGTTGCTTATGGCCTCAACTCGTTCCGCGATCATTCCCCGTTTACCTTGCCCAATGTTCTCTTGATATTCTGCGAATACGTAGCAAAAGCCAGCGACATCCTCACGTTCAGTGTATTTGCCTAAGATGCTGTAATGATATTTAAGGATTGTGAAAAAGACGTGTTTATAGAAATGGTCGCACACAATTGATTTCAAGAAGAGAGCGCATAGATAGCGTTGTTTAGCTCTGAATAAAACGTATGTAACTACTGCTAATGAAAGAATTATGGTGAAAAGGAAAAATGCCATGAAAACGGATATTTGTAATGAGTTTGAAGAAATTTGATATGGAAGCGAGGTTAAAAAAGCAAAAGCTGAAGAGAGAAGGATGGCGGGAAAAAAGGGCCAGTAGAGATTGTTTGAAAGGTCAATAGCTTTGACCTTTTGCGGATTTGAACAGGGCTGTGGGATGAATGAAGGCTTAGGCATACATATCCTTATGATGTTACAAGTTACAGAAAGCTTCATTGGTGAGCTTTCTGTATCATTTGATAGCATCGAGGGGAACAGGAGAGCGAAAGTTGTTCTCGTGAGTATCCGGTGAGTATCCGGTGAAAATGTGCAACCAAAAAGGGCTTACGATTTGCATCGTAAGCCCTTGATATGACGGTGGTAGCGGGGAAAGGACTTGAACCTTTGACCTTCGGGTTATGAGCCCGACGAGCTACCAACTGCTCCACCCCGCGTCACTGAGAAGCTGGTTCTATGTGGGGTCGCATATTTTGTC
>JAFLJT010000084.1 GCA_022712855.1 Pseudodesulfovibrio sp.
CATGATGTCCGCACCTTCAACGTCCATGGGGATTTTCAGGCCCGGCCATTCTTCCTCGGTTTCCTCTTCCATCCACTCGCAGGTCTCGGTCCAGTCTTCCGTGGTGACGTTCATCTGGGCGCGATAGACGCGGTGCATGCCAGCTCCGATCTTCAATTCCCACGGCACAAAACCCTGAGAGTTGAGCAGGCCGCGCAGGTAACCGAACATGACACCCATGTCGATGCCGTGCGGGCAATAGTGGCCGCAACGGTTGCAGCAGGTGCACTGGGACCAGGCAACATCCATGCAGTGACGCATGAATTCGTTGGTGACATCGCCGTTCTTCTTGACGAGTACGCCCAACGTGGACTGGATTTTGTAAGCAGGGACCTGTTTGGGGTCCTTGTCGTTGCATTCATACAGGAAGCAGGAATCTGCGCAGAGTCCGCAGTGAGCGCACATCTCAAGCCAGGTCTTGAACCGGGACTTGAGGGTGGCTTTCAGCGAAGCCTGGAGTTTCTCAACGTCAACGTTGAGCTCTTCCATTTCTTTGTAGTATTTCTTGCCGCTTGTATCCGCGAGCACCATATTCAGGTGCTCCTCGGTATTAATCGGCGTTCTATTGCAAAGTTTACCTTCAGGCATTCTATTCTCCTTTTACGCTACCGACTTACCAGTCGAAGCTCTTGTACTTCATGCCACCGCGCTTGATTCCGTAGTCCATGCCGAGCTGGGCACGGGTCCAGAAGAAGCCAACAGCGTGGAACAGCTTGGTGAACGGCAGAAGCACGATCCAAGCCAGACCACTGATGATGTGTGTCAGAAGCCAGAAGTTGTAATCGCCAATTTCATTCACGACAAAGTAGCCGGTGATAAAAGGAGCGATGGAGACTATCATAACAAACCAATCTTTAGCATCGGTGAGAATGCGAACTTCAGGCAGGATTATCCGACGGATGATCATGCACATGGCGGCCACCAGCATGGCGACAGTCCAGAAGTTGGCAGATGCCATGGACATGGTAGGCCAGGAAACTCCGAACCGTTCCATAAGGATGACAGCGTGGCCTTCCAGGAACAACGGAACGCCCAGCAGACCGATGTGGAACACGAAAAACATAATCGTGAATCCGGGTTTTGCCCTCCAGCTATGGTTAGCGAAGGGGATGACGAATGCCAGGATGGAGCGAATAGCTCCCTTGGCACCGGCGGCGGGATGTGAAGTATACGCAACACGATCCAGCTTCCAGTGCAGACCTTTAATGTAGAATACAGTGCGGGTAAACAGACCTACGATGGCGATGGCAAATGCCAGCCAGAGGATTGGACCCGTTAACAGTTCATACATGGTTTAACTCCTCGTTAGTGACCGTTAGTCTTTATCCCTGCTGAACAGGAACTTCCAGTAGGCCACGAAGACCACCAGCGATGTACCCATGAGGATATACACCCACCCCTTGGTGGCGAGCAGAAACTCTTGCAGGGAATAGATTCCTTGTGTCATTTTCTCGTCTCCTCAGGTTTAGTGTTCGTCTTTGTAGTCAGGGTGTTCGTAGAAGATCGGAGTCTTGCTACTAATAACCTTGAAACTCACGACGATCATGGTGACAACAAAGAGAGTCACACCAACTTCCTGCCAGCTCGGTACGTAACGCATTTCGCTGGGCAGATGCCAATTGAACGCAATCAGGGAAACGTTCAGACGGTTCAGGACGATGCCCAAAACAGTCAGAAGCGCGGTCCATCTGATCAACTTGAGGTTCTTCTCACGAGTGCCAATGGCAAACAGGAAGGAAGGCAGCAGTACGAAACCGAGAAGCTCGATCAAGAACCACGATCCCCAACCAGTGTTGAGCAAGTGCCATTCGTTGTCAGCGGCGATGCCGATAACCTTGATGAAGAAGTAGCCCATGAGGACCCAGGAAGCGCCTTTGGCGAATCCGTAGTTGAGGTCATCAGACTGGCCAAGATAATCATCACTCATGACTTTATGCATGGGTTTGTGAGAAATCCAGCCTTCGAGCATAACCATGGACATACCAGCAGCCACCGAACTGACAAAGAAGAAGGTCGGCAGATAGCTAGAGTACCATAATGGATGCAGCTTACTTGGTGCGATGATGTACAGCGCGCCGAGCGAGGACTGGTGAAGGGTGGAAAGGACCACGCCGAAGATAGTCAGCACGATGGTCATTCCGTGAATAAGCTTCCTGAGTTTTTTCTTACCCAGCCACTCCAGAGGAGCAACAGAGAACTCAAGGAAGAGAACGGTCAGGTACAGGGCGACACACAGACCCACTTCGAACAGCATGGAAGTCGTTCCAGACTGTACAACGAACGGGTAAGGCAAACGCCAGGGACGACCGAGGTCATACTGGAGTGCAACGACAACGAAGAGATAGCCGAGGAACGCGGTCAAAATGGCCGGGCGAACAGCAGCGTGGTGTTTCTTCATGCCGAAGAGGTAAACGGCGGATGAGGTGACAAAGCCACCAGCAGCCAGGGCGACACCGCAAAGCAGGTCGAACCCGATCCAGATACCCCAGGGATTGTTGTTATCGAGGTTCGTGACAGCACCGATACCCCAGCCGAAGCGCCACACAGTCAGTGCAGCACCCATAAGCAGGATAAGACCGGCGATGACGTTGAACGGCGTCAGCAGCGATTTTTGGGATTGGGCTTCAGTATTCATTTACGCGCCCTCCTCTTCTGTTTCGCCATCGCCACCAGCGGCAGCAGCGGCAGCTTCTTCAGCTTCCTTGACGACTTTGGCAACCTCACGTTTGACGGTGGCAGCTTTGTCGTTAGCAGCCCGCTCCATAGCGGCCTTCATATCGGCACTGGCCTTGTCTTGCGTCTCGGAGATAGCCTTAGCGACAGCGTCGGCCTTTTCCTTGATGTTGATCTTATCAGTGCGCTTGGTGATGCCGTAAACGCCTGCCAGAAGCAGGGGCCACAGGGCGGGAACCATAGCAACAACAGAGAGAGCGCCGGAGTTCAGTTCGGGACCGGAGACGGTTCCGAGGTCTTCACGCAGGCCGATCTCGCTGAACGGCACGCCGGAAATGAAGAGCCAGCTTGTGCCGCCCACTTCGTTTTCGCCGTAGATATGATCGATATAGTTGTCCGGGTTGGCCTCAAGGCGATTACGGGCGATCTTGATGAGTTCATCACGTTCGCCGTAAACCAGGGCTTCTTTCGGACAGCTGTTCACACAACCGGGGAGTGCGATCTTGCCAGCTTGCATGTTGGCTTCGCACAGGTCACATTTGATGACCTTCGGTGTGATCGGATCGTTGTAGGTATACGTCGGGATTTCAAACGGGCACGCGACCATGCAGTAACGACAACCAACACAGACGGATTCGTCATAGGTGACGGCGCCGGAGGGCTCTTTCGTAAATGCTGCAACAAAGCAGGCGGATCCGCAGGAAGGTTCCATGCAATGCATGCACTGGATTTTCCTGAACACGGGGCCACCGCTGGTCTCGTACTTGTTGACGACTGTATACGCTTCATTCTCTGTGCGACGAGTTGTCTCGGTCACGGAGAGGTCGGTAAAGGGTTTTTCCGGCTGCGGGAGGTTATTCACCTCGTTGCAACCGACTTCGCATTTGCGACATCCGATGCAGCGCGTGGCGTCAAATAAGACGCCCTTGCTTCCCGGATATCCTTCAAAGTCTACGTTTCCACCGGCTTGAGCCTTAGTGGGAAGTGCGGCCGATACGCCGGCAGCCCCCATCAGGCCAAGGAAGTTTCTTCGTTTCATGGATTCGCTCCTAGTGTATTTTCACCGGGTTCGGATTACTTCTTCTTAACGTGACAGCCTTCAGCATCGGAACACGTCGTGGAGACGGGCTTTTCGAGCTTCATAGCTGCATGACACGCCATGCACTGACCGTGGTACGCGGCCTTCAGGCCAGGTACATTAGGCTTAGCAGGCTGGAACGGAGCACCGTGACAGCTTGAGCACTTGGGTGGGGTCTTGGAAGCCGGGCTGTTGTGATGACAACCCTGGCACATGGTCAGTTCCTGACCATGGAAGTAGCCCGCCATTCCGTCGTTCTGCATGTCTTTGATAAGACGCTGAACGATCTTACGGTGCGGGAGCGTGCTCGGCTCGAACTTGTCAGACAAAGTACCGATGATAACCTTCTCCGGGATATCTTCCACGGCGATGGTAGCAACAGTCATGTCGCGTGCAGCCAGAACTTCAGCAGCCTTGGCAGCAATGACTTCCTTCTCGGGGACCGCGCCGTCTACGTAGAGACCCTTGAGGGACTCATCGTGACACTTGGCACAGGATGCCTTGGAAGGAGCTTTGACTTCAGCCATTTGGCTGTGACAACCGGCACACACGGCCTTTTCTTCCTGCTTGGCTTTGTGACAACCGATGCAGCCTTCCATGTTGGAAACCTGATGCATGTCGCCAGCCAGCTCGAAGTACTTGCCGTCCATGGTGCCTTTGCCAACGTGGCAAGAGCTACAGTTGTCAAGATAGGTTTCGTGCTTTTCGTGGTTGAAGGCAACCGGACCGATGTTGGCCTGGGCCTTGTCCTTGACCACGGCTACGAGCAGAGTCGCGTTAGGCTGTCCACGCTTGAGGCGGGGAACTTCCTTGACGATCTTGATCTTGGCCTGGTCTTCGGCAGTGTGACAACCAGCGCACTTAGCAGGGCCGGAGTCTTTCTTCTTGGCAGTGAAATCCTGGTGACAGGAAACACACTTTTCGTGCGCGGCCTTGTCGTAGGAGCGGACAGTCAGCTTTTCGTTCACAACACGAGCTTCCGCTTCGTGACAGTTACGACAGTTCTGTTCCTTGCCCTTGTCTTCAACGAGCTCCATCTTTTCCTTGTCGAACTTGTGGTGACAAGTCTGACATTTCTCGTCGCCGCCGGTCGCTTTCACGTGGCGGAAGTGCAGGGAATTGTCCATGGCGATTGCCTGCCAGTCACTGTCCATCGGCTTGATGGTGTGACAGGAGCGGCACTGGCCGTCCAAAGGACCGGTCTTCTGCCCTTTGGCAACCATGTCCTTGTGACATCCTATACACTGAGTGTGATAGATGCCCTTGATTTTTTCAGCGTCGTCGTCAACGAGACGCTTGAATTTAATGGAAAGTTTTCCTTTGGCGTCCTTATCATGACATGCAGCACAATCCTTACCCTGTTTAGCCAGGGCGTCGGTATGCTGGTCGTGATAGAAGGTTACCACGGGCAGTTCAAGCTTTTCGAATGTTGCCAGCGTAGCGATAGTCACGATGTCAGCCCGGGCCTCAGAGTCGGCCATAGCCTGTGCATCAAGCCCTTGGGCTTCGAGACAGATTATCGATGTCGCAGCAAAAACGAAAAGGATTCCAGCCCAAAACAGCAGTCTTCTTCCTTTCTCCATAACGCATTCCTTAATAAGTTAGTGGAATACTATACACCCTCTCCAACCAATAGCCCTCATGACGGTCATGCATGCTTTACACAACATGCACGCCATCGACGCCCTGCCAAGCGAAACGCTCGCAAAACAGATCGCCGAGGCCTTCGGAGTCGCAACACAACGTCCAGGACGCCAATGCAGCCAGCTCCTCAGTCCAGACGCCCTACCCCCGGCGTATTCATCTGATGCACCTGTCGAACCTCGACAGGACGCACCACACGAATCCACCGGACGACAAAACGTCCAATGTCCAAATACACGTATGCTTGAGATTAGCCCCTCAGCTAACTTCATCTACAAATGACATCGTATGGCCTTCGTCCCTTGTTCCCCTCGGGAAGAAGCAAGATACCATTTGCAAATTGAGCTTAAAAACAGCCACTTAAGCCTATTTTTGCCCCAAGCTCAATCACCCTGTTATTAAAACAGGATTCATTCTATACCAGTTTGGTATAGAACACAGACGATTACGTCAAGACTTTCCAGATAAAAAAGGCGTTCCTTTTGGCAACCTATGGAAATGGTTTCCTCTTTCCAGACCGGAAGAAGAGTATCACCCCAAGGGTGACACCGTTGTTTCACAGGTTCTCGTAAAGGATTATATTTCATACCTTTAGAGTCCGAAATCATTCATCTCCTTTTTGGTAGACAATCTCCAAATCTACGTCAAGAAGGAAAACGAAAAGGGCCATATTTTCTCATAAAAAAATTGCGATGCTAACGCGGCTAATGCGGTTGCCAAAACTGGGCTATCTGGTAATGTCATTGGAGCGTATATTATCTATAATATGGGAATTTCGGCAGTCTCTATGCATAAAGACACATCATCACCGACCGAATCACGACTCAGTTTCATCAAATCCATCGCTTCGTGCTGGGCCAGCAAACAAAGCCGCACTCTGTGTGCCATTTTGCTGATCCCGGTTCTGCTCGCCCTCACTCTACCTCTGGCAAATATCCTCATTATTTACCCAGCCTTCACCGACGTCATCGTCGAAGGGATTGAGGACGATGCAAAACGACTGGGTGCGCATATGCTCCCAGCGTCGCTCAAACACACAAAACTCTCAGCAGAGTCACTGTCACAAAAATTTTTTGGGGACATCTATAAGCTCGAACACAGTTTCGGCCTGATGAAGATCAAAATATTCTCTTCCAAAGGTGAAGTTCTCTATTCCACAGAACCATCAGACATTGGCCATCTCAACGACAAACCGTATTTCGACGACGTCGTTGCCAAAGGCCTCAGCTTCACTAAACTCATTAAAAAAGACACTAAATCGATGGAAGGCCAGCAACTTCAGATCGATGTTGTTGAGACCTATGTCCCATTCATGAACGGGTCCGAGTTCCTCGGTGCATTTGAAATGTACTATGATATATCCAAGAGGACCGAACGCCTTAACCAGCTTATCCTCTACTCCGAAATCGCCATGACATTACTGTCGTGTTCCTTGATCCTGGCTGTCCTCATTTTGCTAAAAAAAGAAGCGGGACACCAACGCGCGCAGGATCGGTCCGATAATCTCAAAGAGGAAGTCGAACGCATTACACAGCACGATTTGAAGTCACCGCTCATCAGCCTGCTCAACGGCGTCACCTACCTCGAACATTTCAGTGAGCTTGATAATGAACAAAAGAGCATAACAATAGACATGCGCACGGCTATCAACACAGCCATGGACATGATCAACCGGAGTCTCGACCTCTATAAAATGGAGACGAACAAGTACCAATACGCACCGATGGAAATGGACCTGCTTGAAGTTATCCAGCAGGTTGTCACCGACCTTTCAGGCCCAGCCAGCACCTCAAATGTGGCTATACTCATCCTCCGAAACGGTAGCATCCCACAAAAAGACGACACCTTCCTCGTCAAAGCGGAAGCGCCCTTGTGTTACTCACTCATCGCCAATCTGCTCAAAAACGGTATCGAAGCATCCTCAACCGGAGACAAGGTGACAATAACCTTGAACGATGGTGAGGCCATTATGCTGACGGTTCACAATACAGGCGCGGTGCCCGAAGAAATCCGGGACATCTTTTTCGAAAAGTACGCCACAGCCAGGAAGGCCACCGGAACGGGCATTGGCACCTATTCGGCAAAACTGATGACCCAAACCATGGGTGGTAGCATCGATATGACCACCTCGGAAGAGAATGGCACCAAGGTGTCCATCTCTCTGCCCATCCTCAACATAACACCCGAAAACCCCAGCGAGTAATCATGCCATTCGTCAATATCCGTATCACCAAAGAAGACGCCACTGCCGAGCAGAAGCAGGAACTCATCAAGGGTGTCACTGACCTGCTCGCCAAGACCCTTGGCAAGAACCCGAAGACGACCTTTGTCATCATCGACGAAGTGGAGTTGGATAATTGGGGGATTGGTGGGGAGAGTGTGACGGAGTTGAGGAAGAAGTAGGGAATGGGAATGGGGATGCTGCCTTTGGCAGCGATTGAGGAATCGGGTGAAAGCTCCTTCGGAGCAACGCCAGTTAAAAGGCTTAGCCTTTTAAAACTTCCATGCCCTGCGCGGACGGCGGTCCATTTTTTGGCTGAGCCGCCACAAAAAATAGACAAAAAAATGTCGGCTTTCAAGAACTAGCTTTCCCGCCTCGGTTTGCTCACTAAGAATCTGATCCAAGCCGCAAAGGCTCCACCGTCGAAGTGTGAGACGCCCTGCAAATCAATACATTCGTCTGGCTGTCCATGGCCCTGCGTATCTCGGCAAAAAAGCCGCCTTTACCCCTTGGTCAGCTTCTAAGCTCTGCAAACAAGGGCTGGGTTAGTCGTTGTTTGATAAGATTGCGTCACCCATCTTTAGATTATTCAAACCTTCCAACCACTAACCGCACGCAGAACGTAGCAGTGTTCGGCGACTTGCCACAAGCTCACTCAAGGCGTATTAAATGCAGCTGCTACGACACTTAATAGGAGTAATATTATGCGTGGAAAGTTTGCGCTTTACGACAAAGACAGCAACTACATCTATGGTACCCTAAAACCTGATGGGAACATTAGCCTCTACGATGTTGAGGGGAATTATATTTATGGGAAGCTCAAAAATGGGAAGATCAGCCTCTATGATACCGACGGGAACTACATTTATGGCAAGCTCAATGCGGATGGGAAAGTTAGTCTTTATGATCACAACAACAATTATATATACGGCAAACTAAAGAGCTAAAACACCGCATACCCACCGTCTCCCACCCAGCGCCACCACACCAGCCCTTTTTAGCAAGGCTTAGAAGCTGACAAAGCAGTGGAGGCGGCTCCAGTAGTGGAACACGCAAGACCATGGACGGCCCATAATTGTATTGATTTGCAGAAAGTGCCACACTTCGACGGTGGAGCCTCCGCTGCTTTGATCAGATTCTTGATCTGCTAAAACCGGGCGGCCAAGCTATCGTTCTGAAGGGCACTTTTTGGGCCCTTTTTGCTGCTCTTTTGGCAAAAAGCGCCTCGCCGTAAAGGCGAAACACGATCAAACAATAACCAGCTGAGCCTTCACCGCGGACGCGCTACGGATGATGTAATCTAAGACTGTTCCCTCCCCCTCACATCCCCCATCCTGCCGTCAGGTGGCTTCCTTCCCTCTTCTCTTATCTCATAAATCCCCATTCAGCTCCGACTCTGCACCTTCACATACAACATTAACCCCAACATGGTCAGACTAATACCAGCCCACCCCATCATCCCCGGCACAACATGGCCGATCAACACAGCCTCGCCCGCCAGAGAGAAGACGACCTCCATGGACTGCGTACAATCGGCAGCCGCAAGCTCAGCCGTCGACTGCGCTTTATGCCGGGCATAGAGAAACAAACTGGTGGCAATAACACCAGAGCAAACCGCGACGATAGCCGTCTGCATAACCTGCCCAGTGGATGGCGGTGGCGGTTGCGTGACCACAATGAGAAGAGCCCAAAGCGGCAATGAACCAAGGGTCAACATCAACACACGACAGATGGAATCATCCATTGCCGGATGATCGATAGTCGGCACAAACGACTTCTCCCCCCTGCGGGCCTCCCACACAAGCTGGTTGCCAAATGGATAGGCGAATGCGGCGACCAACACAGGGAGTGCGCCGAGCAAAACATC
Organism: Pseudodesulfovibrio sp.; assembly: GCA_022712855.1. Lineage (GTDB taxonomy): Bacteria > Desulfobacterota > Desulfovibrionia > Desulfovibrionales > Desulfovibrionaceae > Pseudodesulfovibrio. The sequence goes on from JAFLJT010000084.1 coordinate 9,523, forward strand.
GGACAAACTGGTGGCGGATGCCTGCTCAATATTGACCAGAACAACCCCGGCAAAAATGAGAAGCGTGAGCGCCATAGCCTTCAGCGGCACCCTGCGCCCGAAGGCGAGCAACACAAACGGCGTCGCTAATATCGTGGTCTGCCATGTAGCGGCCACCACCCAGCCCGGTGAGTAGACGGAGCTGAAGGTTATGAGCGCATAGAACACGCCAAACCCGACACTGCCCGCTAATATCCAGAAAAGTATGTGCTTGCGAAAAAGCTTGAGGGCCTCGACAGCCAACCGCCCTTTCCCAGTGATGATCAGCCAGAGACCGAGAAAGCCGAGCATCCAAAAATACCGCAGGCTGGCCGACCACACCCAATGCCCACCATCAAGGGACATGGCCCGATTGAGCACAAAGGTGGAGCTGAAAAACAGACTGGCAACAACGCCGACAAGGATGATTCGGAGCATGAGTATGGGCGCCTAGAAAATCACGAAGATGAGCGCCGCGCCGAGAATCACGGAGAACAGCACCATCTCGGGAAAAACGTACAGCCCGCCCTTCTTGAAGCCGATATCTTTTTCAAGTTGGTAATAACGCCAGCCCGCAAAGAGCATGAGGATCGGCCCGCAAATGAAAGTGAATTTGCCGAGTGTGCCGAGTTCGCCGAGCAGCGCATCGGTGACCGACACATGCTGGGAGACAAGGAAGGCGTCGATCTTTTCCAGCAAAAAGCCAAAGGTCATGAACGACAACGCGGTCCGGCACCAGGCCAGAAACGTGCGTTTGTTGGCGAGGCGCGTCCGGTTCTTGGCAAGCTCGTTGCGCTCGCGAGCCAGTTCAGTCCGCACCGCCGCTTGATCAGTACGGTCCTCGGCAAGCTCTTCCCGCTTGAGTATAAAATCTCTATCGTTGTCAGCCATGTAGTTCCTCCACGGACTACCTAGCATTGAGTGTTGACTTTGCTCAAGGGGAAGGTAAAATTTAGCGCGAGACTCGTTGCACATTCAACAAAATAGATGTTTATCATGAATATCCCATTCGTTTCCGAAGCTACTGTGAATCACTACAAAACCGTGCGCGCTTCGGGCGCTTCTTTTATGGACTGGCTCCACGGCTACATCTATGGCCGCTGGATTTATCACTATATCGGCCTGACAGGCGACAAAAAGCCGTGGTGGCGTTTCTTTTGGTACCCGCTCTTTTATCTCATCAATAGACATTCACCATTTTTGCCGACCAAAAAAAATAAGACTGGTGATCCGAACCAGACAAAGCCGACCTGGGGCGATACTTACCACGGCAAGTCCTTGCCACTTGAAGAGGCAACCAAGCTCATCAAGCTCGACCGAGCCATCAATACGGAAGTCCCGGAGCAGGTGCTCCCCTTCACCCGCGCTCGCGAAATAGTGCTTGAGAACCCAACAAAGCTGGCGGTCATCGATTGTCCGTGCCGTTCTGCCATGACAAATCCCTGCACGCCCATGGATGTCTGTCTCGTTGTCGGCGATCCGTTTGTTTCTTTTATTTTGCAACATCACCCGACCAAATCACGGGCCATTACATCTGACGAAGCCGTGCGCATCCTCAAGGCGGAAAACGCCCGCGGGCATGTGACCCACGCCTTTTTTAAAGATGTCATGATGGGCCGGTTCTACGCCATCTGCAACTGCTGCTCCTGCTGCTGCGGCGCTATGAAAGCGCAACGCCACGGCCTGAACATGCTCTGCTCCTCTGGCTACATGGCCGAAGTGGACGCTGACAAATGTGTCGGTTGCGGCATTTGTGCCGAGAAATGCCAGTTCCGCGCCATCGGATTCCGTAAGGACCAAGCTTTCATCCGCCCCAAGCGCTGCATGGGCTGCGGCGTCTGCATCGATTCCTGTGCCAAGGACGCACTCACGCTCCGACTGGCCCCGGAACGCGGCGAACCGTTGTTGGTCGAGAAACTGTAGCAAGTGTTGCCACGCCCGCACCCAAAGTGGTAACCCCCTTTCCACCATGAGTATGAATATTGAGAACAGCCGTCCTGCGCTGACCACAATCGAGCGTTTTTCGCCCATCGTTTCCGGTGCGCTTTTTCTTCTGCCCCTGCTGGTTGCCGCGGCCGTGGGCTATTTCTTCGGCCTCGCCTGGGAACTTATTGTGCTGGGCGTTGTTATCTGGAGCGACATTCTCCTGCGCATAGCGGGTGTCAATTTCCGTGGCCGCCGCAAGAAAGACAAGGTCATGGCACCGCGCACAGTCAAACAGTTTTCAAGCCATACCCCGGACCCAACGCTGGGCTGGACGCTCACGCCCGGTTCCACCAACACGAATACCATCGCCATTCCGCGCAAGAATCTCATCCTTGAATATAGAGTGACTGCTGATGATCAAGGCCGTCGAGTGACTTCCGAAACCGACACCACTGGCAAACCAGCCATCAGCTTTTACGGCTGCTCTAATACCTTCGGCTGGGGCCTGAATAACGAGGCCACATATCCGTGGCTGGTTCAGGCCGATATGCCCGACCACGCCATCCGAAACTACGGTGTGTCCGGCTATTCTCTCTACCAAGTGCTGCTGCGGATGGAACAGACCATCGAAGCAGACAAGCCCGAAACCGTGGTCCTCGGCTTTTCGCCCGGTCTCGAAGCGCGGTCCGTTTCGGACCACCATTACCTGCGCATCCTGTCCGAACAGGGCGGCACCCCGCCATCCTGTCTGTCTCTGCCCGCCAAAGACGGCAAGCGCACCTTGAAGCGATTCGGCCTCGAAGCATACAAACACCTGCCACTCTCAGACGGTAGCCCGCTCATCAAGCTGGTCGAACGCCGCCTCAATCGCGCCCTCTACGCTGGCCGCGCCCAAAACGACGGCCATCGTAAAACCACCGAGCATCTGCTGCTCGCCATGGAAAATCTCTGCAAGAAACACGGCGTCGTTTTCCACGTCCAATACCTCGTCGCCAACACTGGCTACCGCCAATTCTTCCACCAAACAGGCCTCAACTGGGCACCCGGCCCGGTGGACCTTGACGCCTGCAACGAAGCCGGAACCTACACCTACCGCCTCGACCCATTCGACGGCCATCCCAACCCCGCAGCCAACCGCGAATACGCCACCACTCTGGCTCCTATACTGAAACAACTCCTTACGACGGGGACATATAAACCAGCCCCCGGCGCACTCGGCACCACCAAGCGTGACGAGGCCACAGAGTCGGCCATCTACCCCATTTTCTAGACCACAAAAAAAAGACGCCCAAGGGCGTCTTTTCTTTTCTACTATGAGTTGGATGCTACGCTATGCAACAGCCATATTCTTCAGTTCTTTGGGATCAGTACAAACCTTGCGGTCAATCTCCCGAACCTTCTTCATAACGCACTTGGCGATACGCTTGAATTCCGGATAATCCTTGGGTCCATAAGTCCGCTTGGCACGGGTCAATCCGGCCAGATCAATCCCTTCATTAAAGAGATACGGCATATAGAGCGGGTCTTGCTTGATGAATATATCTATACGCTTGAACGTCTTGTGAATCTCTACCTGATTCTTTGATACATTTTTGAACAGCTTGCCCAAATGCTTCTCCGCATTACGCAGAGAGTTGGCCCACATTGGCCCACGCGGCTCGAAATGAACCATCTCACCCTTATCACGGCAAGCCGCAAGTTCGGTCATGAACCGATCCACACTGCCGGGAGCCGATGCAAGAATGCCTTCGGACCGGGCGGTCTTGAGATCAATAGCCTTTGCACCCTTGATCTCGACGCCACCACCGTAGAGGTTGTAAATAGGAAATGCGGACTGACGCAGATCTTCCTCAAGCTCGCGCTTGGCTGTCATGTACTGGACCGTGGTCAGAATTTCTTCACCATCCATATTCTTGGTCTTCTGATGACAGGTCCGGTGCTTCATATCGGTCGTGTGATTGTGGTGCCCGGCTGCATGAGACTGATTGCCCAGCCATGCGTAATCCTGACCGACCATGAGCATGTGGCTCACGCCGCACCAGCGAAGCAGGCGAGAAATTGTCACGGAAACGTTACCACCCGCGTCAATGACGAGGTCGCGTTCCTTCATGACGTAAGTACCCATGCCACCAACAGTCCACATGGGAAGTGTCGGGCCGGGATACCGCTTCACAGCTTCGGGATTCATCTTTGTGGAATAGATCAGCGGAATGTCCTGCACAAAATCAGGATCAAGGCGTTCAAAAATCTTGAGCATGGATTCATCGTAATCAATGGCAACGCAGAAATGCGGCTTGAGACCAAGTTCCTGCAATACGGGAATGGTCTGCAACGCAGTGGCGTACAATACATGGCTCCGGTTCTTGATCAGCTCAGGCACGTGCTTCTCAAGACTCGGACCAGCACCGAGGATAACGCCGCCAACACCACCAGCCTTGTTTTCAAGACTCTTGATGCTGCCGTCAGTCATGGCGCGCTTGAAGTTATTAACCTCATTGCCAACCATGACATCCTGACGAAAGCGTAAGGTGGAAAGTTCCAGAGAAAAGTTCTCCAGCTTGTCGCGGACGATCTTTGTCCACTGAGCATACTCAGGTCCGAGCTGCTGACTCGGGATGTCACCCTTGAGGTGAATCTGACCATAGATGAACTGCAAATCGAGATTGCGGATCACATCATTAATATAGTCATGGTCCGGGAGTAGCAGATGAAATTTCTTTGCCTCGAAGAACGGGCGATAGTCGGTCTGCCCCAGACAGGCGAGCAACATCTCGGGACGCGGTTCGACGAGCATGACCTTATGTGTATCAGGCGTGTTGAGCAGGACATGGTTGATACCGTAACCAAGGTTCGCACCCACGATAAACGTCGCAGAAGTTTCGGGCTTCTGGTCACTGACCCAGTTTCCATACAGACCGTTTGGCGGAAGGCTTTCGAGCATGCCCTTGCCGTTGGTCATACGCCAGTCGTGCATCTCATGCTGATTGATGAAGATGTTCTTGAGCAGTGCTTCTTCATTACAATCCTGAGCAGTAAGCCACTGGTACACGGGGTGTCCGTTACGCTGGAGAAACTCGATGTTTGTCTGTAAATACGGGTACGCGGTCATGCCTGATCCTTTGTACGTTGGTTGATTGACATTCGCGTGGGGAATTGCACGTTACGTGCCAGTTGCACGTCACCCCGTTTTGCCATAGTGTGCAACCATCGACAGCCCACAAACTGACACAAATTACGGTGTCATTTCAGGAATATACCATGAATACAGACTTGCTCTCGCTCATCGGCAACACCCCGCTGGTGGAGATTCGCAACCTCAATCCGAACCCGAATGTCAAGATTTTGGCCAAGATCGAAGCGCAGAACCCCGGCGGCTCCGTCAAAGACCGGGTGGCCGCATCCATGATCGCGGCAGCCGAAGCATCCGGCGAACTGACCAAGGACAAAATCATCATCGAGGCGACTTCCGGCAACACTGGCGTCGGCCTCGCCATGGTCGCGGCCATCAAAGGGTACCGGATAAAACTGCTCATGCCGGAAACGGCCTCTGAAGAACGCAAGATGATCATGGCCGCATACGGCGCGGAATTGGAATTAACCCCCGGCCACCTGTCCACAGACGGAGCCATCGAACTGGCATACCGCTACGCCCGGGAAGAGCCGGACAAATACGTCCTCATGGACCAGTTCAACAACCTCGCGTCCATCAATGCCCATTACAACGGCACTGGTCTCGAAATATGGGAACAGACTGGCGGCGCCGTCACCCATTGCGTCATGACGCTCGGCACCTCCGGCACGGCCATGGGCATTGCCAAACGACTGCATGAAGAGGGCGACGTCCATGTGGCAGCAGTTGAGCCATACGCAGGGCATAAAATTCAGGGCCTGAAAAACATGCTCGAATCATACCCTCCCGGTATTTATGACAAAAAATGGCTTGACGAAGTACTGCATGTGGACGACGAAACCGCCTTCGATTACTGCCGAAAACTCGCTCGTGATGAAGGGATTTTTGCCGGTATGAGTTCCGGCGCAGCGCTTGCGGGAGCCATCCAGCTTGCCGAGCGCATCGAATCCGGCCTCATCGTCGTGGTCTTCCCGGACAGTGGCGAACGGTATCTTTCCACCCATCTGTATAAACAACAGGCCGCCAGCACAGTCTCTATTTTCGACATGGCATCCGGCAAGGACAAGCACCTCAACACGGCCACAGGCCTCGGCGTCTACACCATGGGGCCGAGTCTGGACAATCCCGACGGGCTGGACGCATGGCGACGCATGATCATGCTCGATGTCTTCACCCGCCATCTCGCCACTCGCGGCGTAGAAACAAGCGGCGTTGTCGGCCTCACCGACATGGATGACCGTGCACTGGCCGCAGCCCGTGCGCAAAACGCCAGCCGTGATGGGTTCGCCGGAGAGGTACGCGAGGCAATCCGCGCCCGCGCCGCAGAAATGGGCGTGGCCGACACCATTAAATTTCCGCTCTCCTCGGCCAGTGACAGTACTGCCATAGACCTGTGCCATAAGCTGCTCAGTAAAGGGCTGGCCTACGAAAAGCTCAGAAGCGTCTATTTTGATGTGTTCCGCGACAAGCGCTACGGCGAGATTGGCACCATGGACATGGATAAAGTCACTGGTGGCCGCACGGTTGATCTGGGCGCCTATGTCAAAGATAACCCACTCGATTTCACGCTCCTGAAGCGGGCCACCCTGCTCGACCTCAAGCGCGGTGAAGTGCTGGAAACCCAATGGGGCAACGTCCGCCCAAGCTGGTTCCTGCAACACGCAGCCACGGCGCTCACTGCCCAGACACGCACCGATGTCATTATCGGCAGCGAAAAACACCGCTTCCCCCATCTGGAAAACCTGCGCGCCATCTGGTCCACCGCCGGGCGAGAACTTCAGGCGTGGATGGTCTGCCAACCCGCCACAGATTGTGTGGACGAGACACTGACCACAGTGGCGGAAAAACTCGGTGGCTCACGCGCAGCCCGGTTCTGGCTGCTCTCGATGGCCTGCCGCAAACCGCTCTGTGCTTCGGACGAAAATCTTTCCATGTGGGCGCGAAACTGGCGCAAGGTACAGGAAGGCGCAGCCGTACTCTCTCTGGCCCAAAACAACAGGGGCGATG
>JAFLJT010000340.1 GCA_022712855.1 Pseudodesulfovibrio sp.
GGACTGGCAAAATCAAGAAATTCATCGCGCTCTTCGTTGAAATAAAGGCCGCCATGAACATCGGCTTTGCCATCACGAATCATCTGCAATGTCCCCGGCCAGTCAGTCAGGACAAAGGTGACCGGAATCCCATTCTTCGCAGACCATGCACGCCAATAGTCAATGACCAATCCTTTGGGCTCTTTGTTCAAGCCCATAGATGACAACGGCGGCGTGTTGTCGGAATGAACCACAACAAGCGGCTTATCGGCCCAATCCCTCGCTTCAGCCGGGGCTATCCCCAACCCCAAAGGTAGAACTGCAAGTGCGCATATGAAAAAGACACAAATGATCCTGATACCAACCTCCTTGAGAGTCGCCATAATTGCATCCCAGGAAAATTGCGTCAACCTTTCCCAATCAAAAAGGGACGCCTGACACAATGTCAGGCGTCCGATATGTTTTACTGGAAAGAACCAGATTATGTAAAAGCCAACATTGCGACCTTAGCTGGGCAAACCGGGCAATGGATTTGAACTCACGACGACATTACGCGTCATGCCACCTGAAGCATCGGTCCGGAAAAAGGACATGGATTGCTTCATCTGCCCCGCCTGAGCAGCCAGGTCGTTAGCTGTTGCCGACATCTCTTCTGACGCTGCGGCATTGGTCTGGATAACCTCATCCAGCTGCTGCAAAGCACGGTTGATTTCTTCAGCTCCGACACTCTGTTCGTTACTCGCCGCAGAGATTTCCTGCACCAATTCGGCTGTCCGCTTGATGTCCGGCACAAGCTGGGTCAGCATATGCCCGGCCTTGTCAGCGGCTTCAACCGTGGACACAGAGAGTTCGCTGATTTCAGATGCGGCAGTACCGCTTCGTTCTGCCAGCTTGCGGACCTCGGCAGCCACGACGGCAAATCCCTTACCATGATCTCCGGCTCTGGCTGCTTCGATGGCCGCATTGAGTGCCAACAGATTCGTCTGTCGAGCTATTTCCTCAATGACCGAAACCTTTTCTGCGATATCCTTCATCGCACTAACGGCATCAGCCACGACAACGCCACTTTCCTCGGCATTGTTGGCTGCCTGTCGTGAAATGGATTCAGTCTCAACAGCGTTATCCGAGCTACGCTTGATGTTATGGGCCATGTCTTCCATGGAGGAGGAGACTTCCTCAATGGATGCAGCCTGATTGGCGGCACCATCCGAAAGCCCCTGGGCCGCCTGAGACAGGTTGCTGCTGCCAAAGGACACACCTTCGGTAGCAACGTTTACTTCACCGACAACCACCTTCAGTCTGCCCACCATTTCCTTCATGGCGAGGGACAGCTGACCTACTTCGTCATTGCGCTTCACGTCTATGTCTGTAGTGAGGTCTCCGCCCGAGATGGTCTCGGCAAAAAAGACACCTTCACGCATGGCTGAAACGATCCCGTTTATAAGCATCAGACTAAACACGACGAGCGACAGGACTATGACCAAAGCAACGATGGAGAGCACTATAAGATTGTTGCGCGCCGCCCCCATCTTAACATCAGCGGTGCTGATGATGACCTTTGCGATATCATCCTCAAGCCCCTTCAGAAGCTGAATAGTGCCGGAACTTGCGTTCCACCACGCATCAACTGAAATCTGAAGCTTACCCGATGAACGCAAAACCTTCAGGGCCTTCATACCTGACAGAGCGGGGCTGTCGTCGATCTTGACCGCCCCATCGATCTCGGCAACGCCGAGCCCAGAAGCTATCATCCCTTCAACCTGGGACACTGCCGCCACGTACTTATCGATGACGCCGCGCACAGCGGTCAGGTATTGCTTTTCCTCGCCAGTGACATCGGCAAGGGCTGCGTATTGATCGAGCTGACCAGACAGGCTTTCGGCCTGAGTTCTTACCCTGTCAGCGTACTTGCCATCGAGGCGCAATACATAGTTCTTGAAATTATGAATCAATCCGCCGAAGCCGAATCCTTCGCTCAGCTCCGCCAGAATCTGCTGCTGCTTGTTCGCCGCTCCCTTATTCTGAGCAGACAACCTGATCTCCTTTCGAGTCTGAGCAGATGAAGAAACCATGACACCGTCAAACCCTTCAATATGTGCAGGGGAAGCGCTGGACTTGAATATCTTTGCGTATGTGTCCTGCTCGCTCACAAGATTGTTGAAGCGGAGGTACTCATTACCAATAAAGCCATCCCGGGCAACGACACCACTCATAAGCGCGCGTTCCTTGCCGGATGCTTCCTTTGCCCTGATGAGTGTCACGTATGACAACAGCAAACTAGTCAACTCTCTATCCGTACTCAACTTGGAAGCATAATTGATAACATCGATCATGCCGCCGATTGTCCCGGAATAAAAAGAAACGACGCCCATGACATCGACGGCCTTGCGATCAACCTGACTACGGAAGCCATCCAAGCCTGCCAGGCTTGAAAGTACCCCATCAAGATCATTCTGGTATTCCCGAGCCAACGACTGGACATCCAACTCGCCAATAGTCTCTCCCAGAGCCGCCCGCTTTTCATCGGCCTCTCTTCGCTGCGAAACCAGCTTGGAACGTATATCACCATTATCCGAAGCAACGAATATGGCCGACATTCCTCGTTCCTTCTGCATTTCATGAATGACGCCGCTCAAATCGGTCGATATGGCAGAAAGCGTTTGCAACCTTTCAAACTCGCCATATTGAACAGCGTTGTCATACAACGTATTTCCCACTGCTATGACAAATATAAGTAACGGAATACCCGCCAAAAGCAGAATCTTGACCCGTATACTATTTAACATAATACTATCCCTCCCTGTACCCTATACCTTCACAAATATTCTTTTTCGCCACTTTGGTGAGTCTCTACTGGGGAATAGACACAGACCATTTTTCTATCATCACAGCATAATGATAATAGCTCTTATTATTAAAGATATGACTTAAGTCAAACAAGTCAAAAAATCGGATGCGCCTACAGCACATCCGATCTCTTCAAAAGCCTTCTCTCAAGGCACAAAGTCATCCATTATGGAACGAAGTTCTATTTAAATACCAAGGCTCCATCCTTCTCGTCCACTGTGACACTATCGCCCTCGGCCAGTTCGCCGCCGATGAGCAGCTTTGCCAGTGGCGTTTCCAAATGCGTCTGGAGATAACGATGTAAGGGGCGTGCGCCGAAGCTCGGGTCGTAGGCAGATTCCGCGATGAATCCCTTGGCCGTATCTGTGAGCGTCAGTTCAATCTTGCGATCGGCCAACCGTTCACTCAACCCGGCAATAAGCAGGTCGATGATCTTCACAAGCTGGCTGGGTTGCAGCGGACGGAACAGCACGGCTTCATCCACACGATTGAGGAACTCAGGCCGAAAATGGTTGCGCAGGACATCCATGACCTGAGCCTCCACGCCCTCCTTGAATTCGCCAGAATCGTCGATGCCGTCGAGCATGAACTCAGCGCCGAGATTACTCGTCATGATGACGATGGTATTCTTGAAGTCCACGGTACGGCCCTGAGAATCAGTGAGGCGTCCGTCATCGAGAATTTGCAGGAGCACATTGAACACATCATGGTGCGCCTTTTCGATCTCGTCGAACAGGACCACGGAATACGGTTTGCGGCGCACAGCTTCGGTGAGCTGACCGCCTTCCTCATAGCCGATATAGCCAGGAGGCGCGCCGATGAGACGAGCCACGGTATGCTTCTCCATATACTCGGACATGTCAATACGCACCATGTTGTCTTCGGAATCGAACAGGCTGGATGCCAGTGTCTTGCACAGCTCGGTTTTTCCCACACCAGTGGGGCCGAGGAAAATAAATGAGCCAATGGGTCTGGACGGATCTTTCAGTCCGGCACGGGCACGCAGTACGGCATCAGCCACGGCCTGAACCGCCTGATCCTGACCGATGACACGTTCGTGCAGCAGATCGCCGAGTTTGAGCAGCTTGTCGCGCTCGCCCTCCATGAGCCGGGTCACCGGGATGCCAGTCCATTTTGCGACGATTTGCGCCACGTCGTCGGGACCGACCTCTTCCTTGACCATGCGTGGCGTATCGCCAGATTCCAACGCCTCGTTGCGGTCGTTGAGGTCCTTTTCTAGGGTCGCCAAAGTGCCGTATTCCAACTCAGCCACGCGGTTGTAATCATGGACGCGCTTGGCTTCCTCGATCTCGCGGCGGGTGGTTTCAATGTCTTCTTTGAGGGACCGCAGGCGTTCGATACCACCCTTCTCGTTTTCCCATTGGGCGAGAAGTACGGACTGCTTTTCCTTGAGTTCCGCCAGATCTTTTTCCAGCTTGCTCAGTCGTTCCTTGGACGCGTCGTCTGTCTCGCGCTTGAGAGCTTCACGCTCAATCTCAAGCTGCATGATCATGCGATTCGCCTTGTCCAACTCATAGGGCTGGGAATCGATCTCCGTACGAATAAGCGCCGCAGCCTCATCAATGAGGTCGATGGCTTTATCCGGCAGTTGGCGATCCGAAATATAACGCTGCGACAACACGGCAGCCTGAACCACCGCGCCATCAGAAATACGCACACCATGATGGACTTCAAACCGCTCGCGCAAACCACGCAGGATGGAAATAGTATCCTCCACGCTCGGTTGTTCCACGGTTATGGTCTGGAAACGACGTTCCAGCGCCGGGTCTTTCTCGATGTATTTGCGATACTCATCCGTAGTGGTAGCACCAATACAGTGCAACTCACCACGGGCCAGCATAGGCTTCAAAATATTACCCGCGTCCATGGCACCGTCGGACTTTCCAGCACCAACGATGGTGTGCAGTTCATCAATAAACATGATGATCTGACCTGCAGATTCCTGCACCTCTTTCAAGACAGCTTTGAGACGTTCTTCGAACTCACCACGGTACTTGGCTCCGGCAATGAGCGAGCTCATATCCAGACTGAAGACCGTCTTGTCCTTCAATCCTTCGGGGACATCCTGCGCGACGATACGTTGTGCGAGACCCTCGGCAATGGCTGTTTTACCAACACCTGCTTCACCGATAAGAACCGGGTTGTTCTTGGTACGTCGTGAAAGAATACGGATAACGCGACGAATCTCGCCATCGCGACCGATAACGGGATCAAGCTTTCCGGACTTGGCTTCTTCCACCAGATCACGGCCATATTTTTTGAGGGAATCGTAGGTAGCTTCGGGATTGTCAGAGGTCACGCGCTGCTTGCCGCGCACATCGGTCAGCGCACTGAGCACCTTGTTTTTATCCAGACCGAACTGCTTGTTCACACGCCCCACGCCCGAAGACGGGGAGTCTTCCATGAGCGCGATAAAGACATGCTCCACGGACACAAAATCATCATGCATCCGTTTGGCCTGATCGTCAGCCGCCACCAGCACACCTTGCAATCGCTGAGTGATTACAATCTGGTCGGGCCGCGCACCGGGACCGGAAACTTTGGGCAGCTTGGCTATCTCGGCATCAACGGCACCCAGGTAGGTATCGGGAGCCACACCGAGCTTGCGAAGAATCTGCGGCACCAGGCCTTGCTCCTGAGTAACCAGGGCATGCATGAGATGCTCACAATCCATCTGTTGATGACCGTAACGAATGGCGAGATTTTGCGCCTCAGAAACGGCATCCTGTGTCTTCTTGGTAAACTTGCTGGGATCCATGAATTGAACCTCCTATTCAGATTGCCCATAAAGCGCCATCTGCTGCGTTGCTGCGAGGAATTCAAACCCTCGCGTATCGGAATACGCAGCGGTCTTGAATTCCTCTTGCGCCTTACAGCTGACACTTTCTGAACAATCTGAATCCATATTAATAAATTCCGGTTGGAGGGAATAAATCAGACGAGTCGTTTCAGTTCATCCACTTCTTTTTCTAGTTCTTCAACACGGTCCAAGAGATCGACAACGATGGAACCGCTATTGAAGGACATATCAAGATCATTGACCAGTCGCATCAGTTTGTAGATGCGGTAGACGTCACGAAGACGGAAAAGATATTCGTCAGCATTGGTTTTTGTGGGATTGATCCAACCGAGATCAATCAGTTCGGCAACACCGGAAGGTTCGATGGCTGTCAGCTCAACAAGCTGGGTCCAAGCCACATATTCGGACGGTTCCGGCAGATTAAGGCCGGGCAGCTCCATCATCATATCCTTGAGTCGTTTGGTCGGCATGGATACTCCCTAGAATTCCCTCGGCTGGAATGTTGATGTCTCTTGCAGCTTCTCCCACAACTCTTTTTCTTCATCGGAAAGACGCTCAGGCACCTGCACCATGATGCGCACGAACTGATCGCCCTGCTTGGGACCGCTGCCAAGGCCTTTGCCTTTGATGCGCAGTTTTTTGCCCGAACCGATGCCCGGTGGAATCTTCATCTCCACCGCGCCATCCAGCGTGGGGATACGTAAAGTCACACCGAGAACTGCTTCCCACGGTGTTAAAGCCAGATCCAGAATGACATCCGAATCAGTGATCTTGAACATGGGATGCGGCAACAGCTTGATCTTGAGATACAGGTCACCCTTGGGACCACCTGCACGACCGGGATTTCCCTGACCAGTCAGGCGGATTTTCTGCCCGTCCCTGATACCAGCCGGGACATTCACGTCCAGCGTCTTGGTTGTCATCCGGGGAATGCCTTCCGGGCCGGAGACTTGCTCTTGCAAGGTGATGGATTTGCTACCGCCGCGATATGCTTCGTCCAGCGTCAATTCATACATGGCCTCGGAATTCTGACCACGTTGGGGACGTTGCTGAAAGCCACCGCCGCCCTGCTGAAAACCGCCACGAAAGCCGCCACCGGGACCACCAGGGCCACCCGGACCGCCAAAGATGTTCTCGAAAAAGTCGGAGAAACCAGCGCCGCCAGGTCCACCACCGCCGCCAAAATTTCTATTCCCATAGCCGGGCGGGGCCTGAAAATTCTGTCCATGTTCCCAATTGGAACCGAACTGATCATACATTTTGCGCTTTTTTTCGTCCTTCAGGACTTCATACGCTTCGTTGATCTCTTTGAACTTGGCTTCCGCAGTGGGGTTGTTTGGGTTCAGATCAGGGTGATACTTGCGGGCCAACTTCTTGAAGGCCTTGGCAATATCATCTCTGGGTGCGGTACGAGAAACTCCGAGGAGTTTATAATAATCTTTATATTCCATTGACCGATTGTTCCTTTGAATGCAGCAAAAATCATTTATCGATGTAAGAAGATAGGGTAATGTGTCTGGGCCAAGAGTCAAGCAAGGGATGACAATTGAAGCACCAGTTTTTTCACATATTAATATGGAGGGCCTTTCATGAATCGAACCACTCGGCTCACACTATGCCTGATGATCATCTGCTTTGCCATGATAAGCATCGCATGGACCCCGTGGGGAACCATCTACGAAAGCGCCCGCGACGAACGAAGTATAGCCCAACAGGCTGACGATAAGCGGATATCGCTGGACGTCAAAGGCAAAATGGCGAACCTGGATAGTGAAAAAGCGCTCCAGGTTCACGCATACTGCTTCATGAACATTGTCTACCTCGTCGGTGCAATCGATGACGTCAAGTTCCGCGACTTCGCTGTGAAGACCGCCAGAGGGATCAAGGGCGTCAAGAAGGTCATCAAACATTTCGTCAAGGAATCAGACACCACAGCAGCTGATCTGGAGATCGCAAGCAAGGTCCGGGCTTTGCTCATAGCAGACGGCGACCTGAGCGCAACGCAGATCGAAACCGAAGTCATGAACGGTGAAGTCGTTATGGTCGGCATGGTGCGAAGCAAGGCTGACGCAATGTTGGCCATCAAGGTTGCCAGAGAGGTGGGTGGAGTACGAAAAGTGACATCCTACATGGTGCCAACCAAGTAATAACTAGGGAAACGCTGATTAATTCATTCTTTAGGAAGTGCTGTAGAATTGTTCGCCGGCAAGGCGCGCAAAAAAGGCAAGGCCCACGCGTACTTCCTGTACGCTAGGGTTTGACTTTTCTTGCAGCATACCTGAGGCATAAGATCTTGTAGGCTCGTGGACTCGCCAACAATTCACTTAACGAAGCCAGCGGGCAATTGTGCAGTGCTTTCTTAGGCGTTGCCTTTTGGCCCTTCGTTACTGCTGTCCTTGGCGATTTTTTTCATCTGAGTGCGGATGTAGTTGGCGGCCACATCGCCGAGATCGTCTTCGCCGGATACGTTCATGCCGTGCTGGTTCAGGTCTTCGTCGATCTGTTTTTCCATGCGCGCGGATTCGAGGAACATGATGTACGCCAGCACCAGCGAGGC
>JAFLJT010000078.1 GCA_022712855.1 Pseudodesulfovibrio sp.
GCGGTAAATCCGCAAAACGGCTCATTTCTCATACTTCCTTTCATCTGAAAGGCTCGGGTTGGTATGTGACCGATTACGCCGGGAAGAAATCCAGCGATTCGGATACGAGCGACAGCGGAAACGGTGATGGCGACGCAAAAGACGCCAAAACCGAATCCGGTGGCTGCGATTCGGGCTGCCCAAAGAAGGGTGGTCAGGAAGCGGCTCCTGTCGCGACAAAGAAAGAGACTACGGATACACCATCCGCAGGCTCCGCATCGTAGCAATCAGTCCACAATGTCCGATTGCGTCGTTGCTAAAAAAAGATCAAATCCTAGCGTACAAGACGTACGCGTCGGCCTTGATCTTTTTTTGCGCCTAGCACTCGAACATTGTGAACAGATTGCACGTTAAAACGGATGGCAGCCCCGGCTCCCTTTTTATTATGATAAAGACCTTTTCACACCGACATTTTCACATCGAGGGAACGCATGCTTGAGAGATACTCCCGTAAAGAAATGAGAGACCTGTGGACCTTGGAAAATAAATTTCGGGTCTGGTTGGAAGTTGAACTGGCCGTTACCAAAGGGTGGGCCGACATGGGCGAAATCCCCATGGATGCCTGCGACGAAATCCACGAAAAAGCGGATTTTGAATTGGATCGTATCCTCGAAATCGAGGAAACCACCAAACATGACGTCATCGCTTTCCTCTCGGCTGTTGAAGAGAAAGTCGGCCCCAGCTCTCGCTACATCCATCTTGGTTGTACCTCCTCAGACATCGTTGACACCGCCAACGGCGTGCTGCTCACCCGAGCTGGCGTGATTATTTCTGACGGTATCGACCGCATTCTCGGTGTGCTCAAGTCCATGGCTTTCCAGCACAAAGGTTTGCTCTGCATGGGCCGTACCCACGGTATTCATGCCGAACCGACCACCTATGGCCTCAAATTTACCGGCTTCTACGCCGAATTCATACGCCACAAAGAACGCTTTGAAGCTGCCCGCGAGAACATTCGCATCGGCAAGCTCTCCGGCGCAGTAGGAACCTTCGCTCATCTCAGCCCCGAGCTGGAAGAGCGTGCCTGTGACATTCTCGGCCTCAAGGTCGACCCGCACTCTACACAGATTGTACAGCGTGACCGTTATGCACAGTTCTTCACCTCCTTGGCCATGCTGGCCGGTGGTATCGAACGCCTCGGCCTGGAACTGCGTCATTTGCAGCGCACCGAAGTTCTCGAAGTGGAAGAAGGTTTCTCCAAGGGCCAGAAAGGCTCCTCGGCCATGCCTCACAAAAAGAACCCCATTTCTGCTGAAAACCTCTGCGGCCTGGCCCGTGTCGTTCGTTCCAACTCCATGGCTGCCATGGAAAACCAGGCACTCTGGCATGAACGTGACATCAGCCACTCCTCGGTTGAGCGCTTGATCATGCCAGATACCACCGCACTCATCGACTACATGCTGCACCGCATGTCCGGCGTTATCGAGCGTCTTGTGGTCAAGGAAGACAACATCCACCGGAACCTCATGGGCTCCTTTGGTCTCTTCTACTCCCAGCGAATTTTGAACAAGCTCATCGCGACTGGTCTCAAGCGCCAGGAAGCGTATGAAATGGTCCAGAAAGTCGCCATGCGTTGCTGGGAAGGACGTGTGCAGTTTGAGGATGAAATTCGCGAAGACGAAGTGGTCAATAAACATCTTAAATCTAATGACCTTGACGAAGCTTTCGACCCCTCGTATTATATGAGATATGAGAGTGTGGTTTTCGGCCGCGTTTTCGAAGGAAAATAAGAATGAACGAACTGAAAACAAAACTTGCCAAGCTGCTTTTGGAGCTTTCCTACCGCGAGGGCGACTTCACGTTGACCTCAGGTAAGAAGAGCGAGTACTATTTCGATTGCAAACAGACTGCCCTCCATGCTGAGGGCAGCTATCTTGTCGGTCGTCTTTTCGTTGAAATGCTCAAGGATTTTGATGCAAAAGGCGTTGGCGGCATGACTCTTGGGGCTGATCCCCTGATTACCAGCACGACCGTTGTCTCCCATTTGGAGGGACGGCCCATGCCCGGATTTATCATCAGGAAGGAGTCCAAGGGACACGGCACGGACCAGTACCTTGAAGGTCTGGCCAATTTTAGCGAAGGCGACAAGGTCGTTTTGCTGGAAGATGTGTGTACAACCGGTGGTACGCTGATCACAGCAGCCGCCCGCGTGCGGGACGCGGGGCTGGAGATCGTTGGCGTGCTGGCCGTTTTGGATCGCGAGGAAGGCGGACGGGAAGCGCTTGCGGAAGCAGGATTGGAACTGAGTTCCATCTTCACTCGCAAGGAATTGCTGGCTGCCGGAGGCAAATAAAATTCGCCGGGGAAACTGCGAATTTCGGGGACTGGAAACTGGGCGCAAGGAGCTGCTTGATTATCTCATGCGTGTATTGATCATCGTTTTGACATTTCTCATGTGCACCACCGCGGCTATGGCCGATGGGTGGACGCCGACGTTGTCGTCTCATGACTATGGTCCCGAGCGGATTGTTGTCGTGGCCAAAACGGACCAGACTCTCATCGTGCTTGAGCGAAAGTCTCCTTTGCGTGAAGTGCGTCGTTTTCCCTGTACTACGGGGCAGTCCGTCGGCGATAAATTGGTGGAAGGCGACCTGCGCACTCCAGAAGGTGTGTACTTCGTCGGTTACAAAATTGACCGTACTCTCGACTGGGATCTTTACGGCAACCTCGCATATTCTCTCAATTATCCCAATCCAATAGATCGTATCAAAGGCAAAACCGGTGGCGGCATCTGGCTGCACGGACGTGGTAAAACCTTT
Source organism: Pseudodesulfovibrio sp. (assembly GCA_022712855.1). Classification (GTDB taxonomy): domain Bacteria; phylum Desulfobacterota; class Desulfovibrionia; order Desulfovibrionales; family Desulfovibrionaceae; genus Pseudodesulfovibrio. The sequence goes on from JAFLJT010000078.1 coordinate 2,799, forward strand.
GTGCCGCGTGACACTCGCGGTTGCATTGCTCTCAAGGTTCCTGACATGCGCAATGTCGCTCAGGAGATCGCCTATGGGACGCCTGTGTTGGTTGCCACTGATGTCTCATGGACGCAGGAGACTGATGAAAGCGGTGCTGTTGCTCAGGAGCTTGCGGACGAATTGAGTATGTGGGCTACCAACTGGCAGAATCGTGGCGATGCATTTTTCGATCATTACAACCCAGCGCTCATGACCCTGTCCGAAGGGAAAGATTTCAAGGGTTTTGTTGATCATAAAAAGAACGTGTTTGCTGCCAAGCCGTGGATTCATGTCATGGTGGACAACATTCGCGCTGTGCCCGGCCCTGATTACTGGGTCACCTGGTTCGATCAGTATTATCGCACCCCCGGCATGGTCTCTACCACGGGCAAGCGGTTCTATTGGAAGCGTGATCCCGAAGGGAAATGGCGTATCGTAGGCCGTGAATACGTGCCTGCCAGCGAAGACTTGTCCGGCAAATATCTCGAAGCCAAGTCTGAAGAGGTTGAAGCTCTGGTCGAAACGTGGAAGTCGGCGTGGCTCGATATGGACGCCGATGCCTACGGAAGCCTGTATGCAACGAATGCAGTGCAGGGAAAACGACGTGGCGCAAACCTTATTATAGATTACAAAAAGACGTTGTGGGCAAAGACGGCTCCTGCTAGGGTCGTTGTTAATGATTTGAAGGTAACCTCGCACCCCAGAGGGCTTCAAGTTGCGTTTGTTCAGACGTTCGAGGATACAGGCGGATATTCCGACATCGGTTACAAAACCATGGTCCTGACCCCGGATGGCGATGCGTGGAAAATCGACAGCGAGCAGTGGAGACGGCGGTAAATGAGCGATTCGAAATACAGCGTACTCTTCATGAGGGACGACCGGGACGTGACACGGTATCGTGTTAGCCCGTTCTGGCTCAAAATGTTCATCTGTACCCAGGTGTTTCTGCTCCTGTGCGCTGCGGGTGGTATCTACATGGGGGTTCGCGGTTTCAAGATCAATGCGAAACTCCACACCGAGAAAAAGGGACTGGAACAGCGTCTGGTTGACGCCGAAGTCCGTTTGGAACGGCTTGGAAATATGGAGAAAATCCTCCAGTCCTATGATCCCGCAGAACTGCAATCCCTCCTTTCTTCCGCCACCTCTGAGGTGCAGCAACTACATCAGCAGCAAGTCGAACTGGTTGAGGTTGACCTCAACAAGGTCTTCACTCGTATAGACTCTCGGCAGGTTGGTGTAGAAAATCTTCGGGTTAAACTTGCCAAGCGCAAGCTCAATATTTCTTTTGAACTCAATAATCTGCAGGCATCCAAGGCCGTGGTCGGACAGGCCTACCTTTCCTTTATTAAAAAGGACGGCTCTCCTCTGGAAGCCAAATATAAAAAGGGCGATCTGAGCTTTCAGATTCAGCGCTTCAAGCGTATCCAGACTTCTTTCCTCCTGCCCGATGGCATGGATCAAAAAGATTTGTTTGGCTTACGTATGGAAATCAAGGGGAAGGACGGGGATGTTATTTTTGCAGAAACATACCCATTTTATCACATCCTCTCTTAGCCAGACTTGCCGACAAAGGCCCGTGCTTCGTTGTTGCGTGAAAGCCAGACCCTCTTGTATGGAAAATACACATCGGTCCTGGCTTTCTGTTGCTCATAGCACTCGAACCTTTCTCGACAGCTTGGATGGTTGATTGTATAAGGTGTTCAAGGGAGTCGCTGCTGTGAGATACGTCTTTTCTCAAATTGTAATGATATGCCTGCTCGTACTGGCACTCTCTTTCCACGCCCATGCTGGGTCGTGGGAGCACTCCTTTTTTTCTGGCACCCAATACCCACTCAAAGTAGTCTTTCTCCAAGGCGAATTGCCCGGACCGACTGTCATGGTTCAGGGTGGAATTCAGGGCGACGAAACCGCTGGTTTTGTCACAGCCCAGCTCTTGAGTCAGGCCACGGTCACACGAGGCAACATTATCGTTCTGCCCCGGGCCAATGTCCCGTCCATCAACCTGCACAAGCGGCAGATCAACGTGGACATGAACCGGCGCTTTGATCAGGATTACAATCGCTTCTACGAAGACCGTGTGGCCCGCGTCATCCGGTTCCTTCTTGCCCAGTCCGATGCATTCATCCACCTGCACGAGGGCAGCGGGTTCTACAACCCCACCTACATCGACAATCTGCGTAATCCTAAGCGCTACGGCCAATCAATCATCGTGGATACATTGGTTTACGACAAAATTGATCTCGCCCAGACGGTCAACAGCGTGCTCGATGAGTTGAATGAATCCATTCGCTCAAGTGATTACCAATTCCAGCTTTTTAATACCAAGACCTTTGATAAAGGCACTGATTACCCGGAGATGCGCAAGTCGTTGACCTGTTACGCTTTGGCGGAACACGGTATTCCGGCCATGGCTGTTGAAGTGAGTAAATCCATCCGGCAGATTGACTGGAAGGTACGCCAGCAGCTTTCGGCCACTGTTATGCTGCTCAACCGACTTGGTGTGTATGTGACGCCGCCAGATTTCACCGATGCAGACGTCAAGGCGTACGCAAGAACGGGTGTGAAGGTTCGTGTTAACGGTCGTCTCATGAAGAAGGACGGCGTGCTCAACCTTGCTCCGGGCACGACTTTGGCTGTTGAAACACTCGCTTCCGGGCCAAGCGAATTCGAGCCGGAACTGGCCCTGTTTGCTTCGGATCGACCGGGCGTCAATCTGATGGAAGCCCGTCGTATGGCGCTCGAACCGTTCGCTGAACTGGAGTTGCGGAGCGACGGCAAACGTGTGGCTCGGACCCGCGTGAAGTGGACAGGCAAGATGCCTAATTCTACGGGCGATGATAAGCCCGTGTTTGTCTGTTGGCTCAATGGCAATCCAATTTTTGTGCGTGACGGCGATGTCCTGCGCACCGTCCTTGGTGACCAGCTTATTTTAGAAGGAATGTGGGGCAGTGACCGCCAGGAAATTGTCAACCTCAAAGGGTTTGTTGCTATCCCGTGGGCTAACAATGGTCAGGATATGGGATGGGAAATCATTCTTGATCCCGGCAACTTTATGAGCAAATACGGGCGCAAATCAGATATCCCCGACGCTGTTCGTTACCGCGTGGTTCGCGAAACACCGGGAGCGCCCAGAGCGTCGTTTTCTATCGATATCCAGCCGCGCACGGTACACGCGTTGCGTCTGGCTAACACGCAGGGACAATCCCTGCTCATTCCGTGGATGTCCGGCAGCAGTTACCGCCTCCCTGAGGGCGATTACATCCTCGAAGCGGCATGGAGCAACGGCCCGGCTAACAAGCTGCTCGCCACCACAGGCACGCTTCCGTTAGAGCTTGGAACAGCGTTCACCGTGGATTATGCCAAGCCCGTTGAGTTGACTGTGCGTCACGCTACGACGTTCGGCAACCTAGGAACCATGACGTTCACCGCAGGTGGACTGGCCGAACGCGCTTCTCCGTTGATTAACTAAACGTGAGTTTCTCGATATGGTGTTGATCCATAGGACCAAATAGGGGGCGGTATGACAGTGGAACGCATTCTTCGTGGCATGGCTGGATTTTTCATTCTTTTAAGTTTGATTCTTGCCCATTACCACTCTGCAAACTGGCTTTGGTTCACGGCTTTTGTCGGTGCGAATCTATTGCAGTCAGCTTTCACTGGCTGGTGTCCGGCCATGACCATTCTTCGCAAACTCGGCGTCAAAGAGTAATTCTTTCGTTTTCCCTCTGTCCGTATGGGGAGAGGATTCTCCATCCCCATATGGCCGCCGTTGTGCCGATGAATGCCCCGAAGAGTACGTCTGATGGATAGTGCTTAAGGGCGAGCACTCGTGCTATGCCGATGAGAATGGCACATGCGAGGGCTGGGTAGCGCAGGCGTGGCATAATGAAGCCAAGTGCTACCATACTTGAGAATGCGCGTATTGTGTGGCCGGAAGGGAATGAGTAGTAAAGGTACTCGCCTGTAAACGGGAAGAAACCGTATATTCCTTTTTCAAAGAACAGAGGCGGTCTGGCCCGTCCCAAAAGATCCTTGAGAACATCCCCAATAACCATGGCCGCGCTCACGCATATGCAGAGGTAAAATATATTTTTTACCCGCTTGTTGACGCCGTTGTTAATGGCGTCCAAGGCGGCATACAGAAAGCCTGTGGCTAGAAGCATTTGGGTGAAGTTGGAGCTGGCAGCAAGGGATAATTGTTTGGCCGTGGTGTGCCAGGCCGTATCCTTGAGAGCGTATGCAGCTTCAGCGAGCGGGCGGTCGAGAAAAGAATAACACACGCCGATAGTCGTGGCGGTGACAGTCAACCCGATAAGGGTTCTGGCAAGAGTACGGTCCATAGAAGGCCCCGGACTGGTTATCCGAGCATTTTGCCGATGAGGATGAGCACTGCGCCAACGCCAAGAGCTATACCGCCAAAGAGGTAAGCTCCGCTATACGCAAGGACGAGGGCTATAATAATTAAGACGCCACCTGCCGCCATGGATATCCAGCGGTTGACGGTCATTTTTTTTGCCATCTTGTCGCTTTTACGCAAGATGCGGGCACCACAACTTTTGCAAGTTACGGAGCGGGGATTCATGGGTTCGTTGCAGCGGGGACATTTCATAATGGTTAGTCTTACCAGAAAATCGGTGCGAGCGGTAGATTAAAGGGAATGTTGTTTTTCAGCCGGACAGCCTTGCCTTCTATAAGCGATTGACGGATCGCTTCTCGCATCTCCACGAAGGAACGGGCCGCCGTCCCACTTCATCCTTTCGGGTGACATCAAGTTCCTCAATATCGTAGTCCAAGACAGTGGTGGCATGGGTGAGCAGCATCAGCGGCTTGGTGATTGATCGGCCAAAGAGGTAGCCGCCGTCCAGAAGAAGCAGGAGCATGCCGCATACGCCACCCACGGCTAAAACGGTACTTGTCCTGCTTTCGCGTTGGCGTTGTGCTTCAGAGAGCGCCCCGGCAGCTTGGACAAGGCGGCCAATAGGTTTGTTCATTTTTTTGCATAGTTGCCGAAATAGTTTGTGTTCTGACTAACTCCCACCTGTGGATTTGGGCGTTCAAAACATGCGCGTGGTGTTGGGAATTTTAAAAATATTTAATAGATGGTCGACAAAAGAAAAAGGGACCTGGATTTAAATCCAAGTCCCTGATCTCTCGTGGTGCGCCCGGCACGATTCGAACGTGCGACCTTTCGGTTCGTAGCCGAATGCTCTATCCAGCTGAGCCACGGGCGCGCTGT
>JAFLJT010000249.1 GCA_022712855.1 Pseudodesulfovibrio sp.
CCGACGCGTACTTCCTGTACGTTAGGGTTTGAACTTTTTGAAGCAACGACGCCAGCGGGCAATTATGCAGTGCTCTCCCTTTACAATTGGAGGAGGGAGTCTTACATCTTCGGGTACGATAATTGGCCGTCAGAGTTGGGCAATATACCTGCTTGACGGTTTTTCAGGGAGACACATGGCTGACGTCACTCGGTTGCCCGGACACGGTTGCAATCATCATGATTCAAAGAGATGTCTGTATCAGGAAAATCTTAATCCGGGATACGCTACCTCGTGGCGTTGTCAGGTGCTTTTGCGCTGGGAAGATGCTTTTGACGAATTTCTGGCGCGCGCAGAGTCTTTCGGCCTAAGCCAACATGCGGTTCCCGGTCTTTGGGAGCGCAAGTTCGAGCGTATGGCCCGTGAGACCTTTGATTGCGCTGATTATGTGTTTTTTAATGGCGCAGATGTACCGGGTTGCGGTCATGCCAGAGATGGATTGTGCCATATCGCCTTGCCCGATTGCGAAGGGCGTTGTCGTCATTATGCTGTTGATACAAAAGAATAAGTGAGAACCGAGGAGTTACCCCATGCTGTTGTCATTTCCATATATGCATCCAGAATTGTTCCCTGCTGACGCGGTGTCGGAGATTCGTTTTTTTGACCCGGGTATGCAGGATGAGCCGGGGGAAAACGTATTCCGTCCGGACGCACTGCCCATGGACAAGAAGACCGCCACGGCGTTGATCAATGACTGCATCAATTTTGGCGAGCAGTTCAAGGACCCCAGTGAGATGGCATACTACGGGGCCATGACGACCGATGAATTTTATGAAGGTTCTTCCATGTCTATCCAGGCGCAGCTCTCTCAGCGTTTCGCAGATACGCAGGGAGGCAAGGAAGAACGCGAGCTGAACGAGGCGGCCTCCCGCGCCCAGTTCATTTTGTTGCTGGCTTGGACATTCGAAGAAAAGATGATGGAAGTGCAAGGTCTTGAGAAGGGCGTCAAGAATTCATGGAAATCCATGGACGAAACGCTTGGTGTGGATGACGAAGATCGTATGAATGAACGTATAGTGGACTTGAGCAACGCAGAGAGCCATACCGGCGGCAAGTCCGATGAACAGACCATTCCGTTGCCTTGGCAGCGTATCATCGAAGCGTTGCCCGCCTTTGTCCCGCAAGACACTGTCCTCGTTTGCACCGACAACGATATTATTGCCACTTGGAATGATCTCGAAATCAAGTTTTCTGCTGCTGACGCCAAACTCGGCTTGCCCGAAGGCGCACAGACAGCCAGGCTGCCAGTCTGGCAGTTTGCTGGCCGCCGTAAGGAACCCACTGGATTGCCATTGGCCCTGAAACAATTGACCGTCGCCATCATCGACTCGGTTCAGGAGTAGTTCATGGTCCTTGCCAACGAACTCATGCATCCCTGTCTTGTAGAGGGGCTGAAATGTGTTGTCTTTGATTGCGATGGCGTTCTCATTGATTCTTTTGATGCAAATATGCGCTATTATGGGATAATAAAGGAACAGCTAGGGCTGCCTCCTTTGACGGATGACGAAAAAGAGTATGTCCACACTCATACGCACAAAGACGCGATCAAATATATTGCGCCCGGCGAGTTGTTCAAAAAAGCCTGGGGCATTATAGGTGAGATCGATTCCACATCCATGATGCAGTATCTCAAACGCTCGGAAGGTGTCCGCGAATTTCTCTGGTGGCTGCGTGATGCCGGGTTCAAATTGGCGGTCAATACCAGTCGGACAGACACTATGGACTTGATTCTCAGGGAGATGGATCTGGAAGGATTCTTTAATCCGGTTATCACGTCTGAAAAAGTGGTCACGCCCAAGCCGCACCCGGAAGGGATGTTTAAAATTTTGCAGGCCCATAATCTGCAGCCCGATGAGGTTGCATATATTGGAGATTCTCGTGTGGATGAGAAAACTGCACAAGCCTCAGGCGTACGTTTTTGGGCCTATAAAGACGCCAAACTCGAAGCTGATGTCCACATAGAAAGTTTCTGGGATATTAAAGCAGCCATGCAGCGCAGCTACAAAGGCAGCATATGTACATATTAAGGCTTGAGTATTAACAATTATAATCTTGCAGGCTGTTGAGAATGGTTCGAGTGCTAGGCGCAAAAAAAGTTCAAGGCCGACGCGTATTTCCTATACGCGAGGGTTTGAACTTTTTGCAGCAACGACGCAATCGGGCCTTTCTCAGCAGTCTGACGTATTAAGGCTTGATTCTTATAATCTGGTGTGCGAAATTACAATCATTGATATTACTGGCGGAAAGCAAAAATCATCCCGCTATTTGGAGGCTCCATGGACTTGATTGTCCGCGCAATCGCAACTATTCTCGGTATCGTTCTCAACGCCTATTTTTGGATTGTTATCATTTCAGCGTTGCTTTCCTGGGTGAATCCCGATCCCTATAACCCAATTGTACGCTTTTTGCGTGGGGTTACAGAGCCGGTTTTCTACAAAATCCGCAGTATTATACCTTTTGCCGTTGTCGGTGGTTTCGACCTTTCACCCATTCTGGTCATTTTGATCATCAAGGTGTGTGAAATCGTTGTGGTCGGTAATCTTATGCGTCTTGCCTATTCTCTGGGCAGCGGCGCTCCCATGATGTAGAGAAGATATAAGGTTCGTAGGGCTATCCTGCAGGAGGACTGAAATGATAGTTTCCAAAATCGATCTACTCAATAAACAATTTTCCCGGCGCATGTTCGGATATTCGCGCATGGAAGTCGATCAGTTCATGCTCGAACTGGCCGAAGTTCTTGGTAATGCTGCGGACAGCCAGAAAGGGCTGCGCAAAAAGATCAAGCAGCTTGAGCAGTCGGTAAAAGAATATCGGCAGCGTGATGAAATATTGCGCGATACGCTCATGTCCACCCAGAAAATGGTGGATGACCTTAAGGTCACGGCTGGCAGGGAAGCGCAGCTCATCATCGATGAAGCACGTTCCAAGGCCGACGACACTGTGCAAAAAGGGCATCATCGCCTGGCGCAGGTTCATGAGGAAATCGAAAACCTCAAGCGTCAACGCACCCAATTTGAGATTCAACTTAAAGGGCTGCTCAAATCGCATCTCGCCATGGTTGAGATGAATGATCCTGAAAAGGAAAAAGTTGAGGAACTTGAGTCCAAGCTCAAGTATCTTAAAAAAGTAGATTAAGGCGGGACTGTTATATCCAACCAGAGTTTATCAGTACGGGGAAGGACGGATGGCGCGTCGCTGTATGGGTACAACCGGGAGCTCGGAAAACCGAGGTCCTTGGTATCTATCAGCAATGCGTCAAAATTCGTTTGAACGCGCCCACTGTGGACAATAAAGCCAATAAAGCTCTTGTAGCTTATTTGGCGAAACTGTTGAAATTGAAAAAGAGCCAAGTTACTATTGAGACTGGTTTTACCAATCGAAAGAAATGCCTGGCACTGAATATCGCGGCCGAACCGGACTGGAGTGTACTCATTCCTGAAAGTTGCCCGCAATAACCCGAAAAGAAGGAGTGGTACATGGAAGCCCAAGACCTCGCACTCATTGAAAAGCATGGGGAAGAAGACGCAGAGCTCAAGGCCCTGTGGGAGCAGCATGTCGTATTCGAAAAAATGGTAAACAAGCTTGAAGCCAAGTCCTTTCTGTCTCCCCCAGAGACCCAGGAATTGAAGGAACTCAAGAAGAAGAAGCTCGCTGGCAAGACACAATTGCAGGGCCTGCTCGATAAATACCGCACGGAGGCGTAGCATGAAATTGACCGGGGCCCAGATTCTGCTCAAGTGTCTGGAAAAGGAAGGAGTTGATGTCATGTTCGGTTTCCCTGGTGGAGCCGTTATCGACATTTATGATGCGATACCCAAATCACCTGTCGAGCATATTCTAGTGCGCCACGAACAGGGCGCTATTCATGCTGCAGACGGATATGCCCGTGCAACGGGACAGGTTGGGGTATGCCTAGTCACCTCCGGCCCCGGGGCCACAAATACCGTAACCGGTATTGCTACCGCTTACGCGGATTCCATTCCAGTGGTTATTTTCACTGGTCAGGTTCCGCGTTCGCTTATCGGCAATGACGCTTTCCAGGAAGTCGACATCGTCGGTATTACCAGACCGTGCACCAAGCACAATTATCTGGTTCAGGACATCGAAGATCTTGCCGAGACGATCAAGCAGGCCTTTTATCTGGCCCGCTCTGGTCGTCCCGGCCCTGTCCTTATTGATGTTCCCAAGGACATTCAAAGTCAGGTGTATGAATTTCATTATCCTGAAAATGTTGAGATGCGCAGTTACAAACCGACCAGTGCCCCGCACATCGGTCAGATTCGTAAAGTTGTGAAGCTTCTTAAAGGAGCTAAGAAACCTCTCTTCTACACAGGCGGCGGTGTTATAACCTCTGCAGCCCATGAAGAACTCACCTGGCTTGGCAAGCAACTCAGCATTCCGGTGACGTCCACCCTTATGGGGCTAGGCGCATTCCCCGGCGATGATGACCTGTTCCTCGGCATGCTCGGCATGCACGGAACGTATGCGGCCAATATGGCCGTGAACAATTGTGATCTGCTTCTTGCTGTAGGCGCTCGGTTTGATGACCGCGTGACTGGCAAGATTGACACATTTGCACCCCATGCCACCATCGTTCATATCGATGTTGACCCGACATCCATCCAGAAGAATATCTCAGTTCAGGTGCCGCTGGTTGCCGATTGTAAGTCCGCACTGTCAGCGCTCAAAGAGGAAACCGAAGGAACTGTCGGTGACTTTGACTGGGCCGGATCCCACAAGGAGTGGGTTGATCAGGTTCAGGCATGGGCCAAGGAACATCCGCTGACGTACAATGATGATACTGCGAACATTAAACCACAGTTTGTCGTTGAAAAAATTTACGAAATTACCAAAGGTGACGCCATCATCGCCACCGAGGTCGGCCAGAATCAGATGTGGGCGGCCCAGTTCTATAAGTATACTAAGCCCAACACACTGCTGACATCCGGCGGCCTGGGTACCATGGGATACGGATTCCCTGCCGCCATGGGCGCGCAGCGGGCCTTCCCGGACAAGCTCGTCATCGATATCGCTGGCGACGGGTCCATCCAGATGTGCATTCAGGAAATGATGACTGTGGTGTGCAACAAACTCCCTGTGAAGATCGTCATCCTCAACAATGGCTATCTCGGCATGGTTCGGCAGTGGCAGGAACTCTTCTACGACAAGAACTATTGCTCGACCTGTATGGACGCGCAGCCCGATTTCGTGAAACTGGCCGAAGCCTATGGGGCCGACGGTTATCGCGTGACGGAGAAAAAGGATGTCGAATCGACCCTTCGTGAGGCGTTTGCTACTGACAAGCCTTGCATCATCGATATCCGTGTCGAACAGGAAGAGAACGTGTACCCGATGGTTCCGGCAGGAGCCTCGCTGACCGAAATGCTGCTCGTTTAGGAGTTATGACGATGAAAAAACATACACTTTCCGTGTCAGTTGAAAACGAGCCGGGGGTTCTTTCCCGTGTGGTTGGCCTGTTCAGTGGGCGTGGATTTAACATCTATTCCCTGAACGTTGCGCCGACCTTGGAGAAGGGCGTTTCCCTGATGACTATCGTTGCCGAGGGTGACGATGGAATCGTCGAGCAGATTGTCAAACAGCTCAGAAAACTCGTTCCCACCATAAAAGTTAAAGATCTCACTGAATTAAAGTCTGTTGATCGTGAAATGGTCTTGCTTAAAGTGAATGCCGAAGATTCAAAACGCGCTGAGATACTGCGAATTGTTGACATCTTTAGGTGCAAGGTTGTAGACGTCAGCGTCGACGAGTTGACCATGGAGGTCACAGGCGACCAGGGCAAGATCAGTGCACTGGTCAATTTGCTGACCCGCTTCGGTATCAAAGAGATCGCCCGCACTGGTAATGTTGCCTTGCAACGTTCCATGCAGATCGACCTATAATTCGCAATCAAGCAGTGAACCGGGCCAGGGGTTTACGCCCTTCGCCCGGTTTTGTGCATGTTTATATAATTTTGAAATTGCGGCCCTGAGTGGCTAAAAATATGAGGAGATATTTATCATGAAAGTGTATTACGAGAAAGATGCTGATTTGAGCCTGTTGAAGGATAAAACCGTTGCCGTTATCGGTTACGGAAGCCAGGGCCACGCCCACGCACAGAACCTGCGCGATTCCGGCATCAACGTTATCGTTGCCCAGCGTCCCGGCGGTCCCAACTACGACCTCGCCAAAGAACACGGTTTCGAGCCCATGACCGTTGCCGACGCTTCCAAGCAGGCTGATCTGATCATGATCCTTCTGCCTGACCAATACCAGGCTGATGTTTTCGCTGCTGACATCCTTCCTCACCTCGAAGAAGGCAACGTCATCGCATTCGGTCACGGTTTCAACGTACATTTCCAGCAGATCACTCCGCCCAAGGGCGTTGACTGCGTTATGATCGCCCCCAAAGGTCCCGGCCACCTCGTTCGCCGTACCTTCACCGAGGGCGGAGCAGTTCCCTGTCTCGCCGCAGTCGCAAACGACGCATCCGGCAAGGCCATGGACATGGCTCTGGCATACGCCAAGGGCATCGGCGGCACCCGTTCCGGTGTCATCGAGACTACTTTCAAGGAAGAGACCGAAACCGACCTGTTCGGCGAGCAGGCTGTCCTTTGCGGTGGCCTGACCGAGCTGTGCAAAGCTGGTTTCGACACGCTGGTAGAAGCTGGTTACCAGCCGGAAGTAGCATACTTCGAGTGCCTGCATGAACTCAAGCTCATCATCGACCTCATGTATGAGGGCGGCATGGCCAAAATGCGTTACTCCATCTCCGACACTGCAGAGTTCGGCGATTACGTCACTGGCCCCCGCATCATCACTGAAGAAACCCGCGAAGAAATGCGCCGAGTCCTCAAGGACATTCAGAATGGCAACTTCGCTCGTGACTTCATCCTCGACAACAAAGCTGGCCAGGTCGGTCTTAAGACCATGCGCCGCCAGGGTGCCGAGTCCCAGATCGAAGAAGTCGGCGGCCGTCTGCGCGACATGATGAGCTGGCTCAAGAAATAAGCTTGCAAATCCACTGATTACAAAGGACGATCTCGTAACGAGATCGTCCTTTTTTTATGGAGAATACAATGGCTGGTGAACTTAAGGCTGAAATTTCTCAGGAATTTATTGCCGAATTGGTGCGTGCGATTACTCTGGTCCACTCGGAGTTTGATGGCGCCGGATTCACAAAAAGCGTCATGGATTCAAGCTGGGAAACGCTCGAACTCAAAGCACGCATTCATCATGTAGCCCTTCAATTGGGTGCTTTTCTCCCAGAGAATTACCCTGATTCAATCGGGATTATGCGTCAAATTGCCAGCCAATTCGGCGGATTGCCGTCGTTGGTCTTCCCTGAATTCGTGGAGCAGTTCGGCCTTGCTCATTGGGATGAATCAATGGAGGCCCTTGCTGAATTCACCGCTCTGAGCAGCTCCGAATTTGCTGTACGTCCATTCATTCGCTTGGATGAGGAAAGAATGATGGCCCAAATGATCACTTGGGCTGAAAGTGACAACTTTCATGAACGCCGACTAGCGTCAGAAGGGTGCCGCCCTCGGTTGCCTTGGGCTTCGCCTTTACGTCGATTTATTGCAGATCCGCAGCCTGTGTTGCCGATCCTTGAATTGCTTAAAGATGACGAAGAATTGTATGTGCGCCGCAGTGTTGCCAATAATCTCAATGATATATCCAAAGATCATCCCGCGGTAGCCTTGGATTTGTCCAAGCGGTGGATCGGTCAATCCAAAGATGTTGATTGGGTTGTGAAACATGGTTTGAGGACACTCTTAAAGCGTGGTGATACAACGGCTTTGCAATTATTTGGTTATTATAATCCGAGCGACATTGTGGTTGAGGGAGTGCATTTCTCTGATGGCGAAATACGGATTGGCGAATCAAATTTCTTTGAATTTAATATTATCGTGAGCGGTGACAAAGAAAAGAAGCTGCGTGTTGAGTATGCCATGTACTTCCTCAAGGCGAACGGGAAGTTGTCCAAAAAGGTGTTTCAGATGACCGAAAAGACGTTTGCGACGGGCGTTCATTCCATGAGAAAGAAGCACTCTTTTTATCAGTTGAGCACACGAAAACACTACCCCGGCATCCATGAATTGGCAGTTCATATCAATGGGTGTGAATTGGCACGAATTCCCTTTGAATTGCTTCCGTAATCGTTGAAGGAATACGGCTCGGAAAAATATTTTACCTTCAATCATTTTCTGCTTGACCCACAACGAAAACAGCTATAGTTCTCGCTCTCCAATTTTTTTGAAGAGGTAGAAAAATGTCTGTTGAAGTTATGTTATTAGGGCTACTTATATTCCTTGCTGAAGTCGCAGTGCTCACACTTGGCACCGTGCGAACCATGGTTACTGTCCTTGGAGAATCCAAGGCCGCATTCTTTCTCGGTTGTCTGGAAATGACGCTTTGGATTTTCGGTACATCTGCCGTAATGCTCAAGATCGGAGAAGAGCCATTTCTTGGAGTTTGTTATGCCCTCGGTTTTGCCTGTGGCAATGTCGTTGGCATCATGGCTGAGAAAAAGCTGGCGCTCGGTAATGTCGTTATACGCATTATCAGCGCATGGCAGGGTATGGAGATCGCTCAAGCGGTCCGTGCAGCGGGATTTGGCATCACCACCGTGGCCGGAGAAGGTTCGGAAGGACCAGTGACTGTCCAGTTCGTTGTCTGCAAACGCAAGGATATGAAATACGTTCTGGCGATCGCGCGCAAAGTTGATTCAGATCTTTTTTATACATTTGAGACTGCTGGCGGTGTCAGTCAGATATATAGCCCGTCTGGCAGTCGAGCGAGACGGCTCCTCGGTCCTATTGGACGCATCGTGCCGCAAGCATAAAGAAAACGCCCAGTTCATAACGAACTGGGCGTTTTTTGTTGGGCGAAAGTAGAGTGCTACTGACCGAGGAGTGCTGCCTTGAACTTCTTGCCGGGGCCCGGCTTGGGGCCGATCCAGGTGGCGAGGATGGCGTCGGCAAAGTCTTTGCCGGGGATGCCGCCTTTGGTCAGGCCTGCAACCATAACAGCGGTGCCGGATACGGGATCATATGTGAACCCCATAGCTTCGCCTTCCTTGATATCAGCCATCATGGCAGCGAGTTGGTCGAATTTAGCTTTGAGTTCAGGGGTAACGTTCTCGACGTTATCTTCGAGGCCTTCGTACCAAGCGTCGCTGATCTTCTTGGCGCTCACGTCGCGGACGAAATGCATGACCATCATGCGTGGGGCATCTTTAGCGAGGATGGCTTCGGCGTCGGTGGATTTTTCAGTGAGATAGAGCGCCGCAACATAGACGTCAAAGACGAACTTTTCGCGCAGAGCCAAACCGTTAATCCACAATTGTTGACTTTCGACCATCTGCGTATCGAGGAAGACCACGCCAGCTTTTTCCGCGCTGAAGGCGGGCAGAGCTATGATCAGGGTGAGGGCAAGTGTGGCGAATAGAGTGATTGTTTTCTTCATAGCGGGCTCCTGGTCACGAAAGTTTGTTGGCAAAATGTGAAATAGCGTCATTGAATAGATCAGCTTCCTCATAAAATGGCAAATGGCCGCTTTTATCGAGGATAACGAATCGAGAATCCGGGATTGAACCAGCCACAAAACGTCCGGTGGACGGGCCGAAGCACATGTGTTTTGAGCGGCCATAGATCACAAGAGCAGGCACGGTCACCGTTGGCAGAGTGCCCGTATAATCGCGCTGGGCATAATCTTCATAGATAGTCGCGGCGGTCTGATCGGTGACCTTCATATATTCATCATGCATCCATTTAAGCGCATGTGCAGGGGCGTGCCCATCAATGAACATGTTGTTAACGAAGTTGGTGCCGAATGTGGATCGATCCTCTTTCATCCGGGCCAGGTCGGCGTGCATGAGATCCACTTTGTGGCCATGATAGCGGTGTGTATTCCATGGCGCAGCAGACATGGGACAGGGGCCTGTTTCCACCAGCCCGAGGGCAGAGAGTTTGTCGTCGCCGTATTGCTGCCAGTAATCCATGACGACTGAGCCGCCCATGGACCAGCCGAGGAGCATGATGTTGGTTAAGCCAAGGGCGCGGATAACATCGCGCATGTCGCGGGCGTAGCGCGGAATGGTGTTGCCGCGAAGGACGGATTGTGATCTGCCGTGGCCGCGCAAGTCGATGGTAATAACTTGAAATTTTTCGGAAAGGGAGAGTTGCCGCCGCCAGAATTCGGAACTCATGGTCCAGCCGTGAATAAGGACGATGGGACGCCCGCGACCGTGAACATCCACCCACAATTTGATGGAATCAGTGGTGGTTACCCACCCGGCGACGTGATTATCGTTGAGCGTTTCAACGGCTTCGAAATTATCCATTGTATCCGCTTATTAGGGTTGCGGCTTGATGTCGATGACGGGCGTGCCGTCGATGACTTCCAGCGGTTCGACGATGAGTGCCGTGTCCTCAATGGCAATGAGGGTGACACGGTGCACGCCAATGGGATTGGGCCGGGCCGGAGAGCGAGTAGAGAACACACCTCGTATTGGGCGGTCGGTATCGCCACGAGGATGGACCTTGAGCACGTTTCGGTCGGCCTTATGGAGCCATGTAAATATTTCGAGCTGTGAGCCGGGTTCCATGGCGTCCAGGCCGTCCAGATAGACCGGGTCGAGTTCGATGCGGGCACGGACTGCGCCGGGTTCGCTTTCCATCTTGGGAGCATTGTCGAGATCGGTGATCTCGGATCGGACAGTGCCGATGATGACGAGTTCGCGGTCCATGATGCAATCCTTTTAGCTATCGAAGTGGTCGAATCCTTCTGTCTCGAAAGGGGAGCCGTTGACAATAAGGCCCGGTGTTTCCGTGACCGTGCCGACGGCAGTGAACCCGGGGACGCTGCTGACTTTATCCAGTATTTCAGGGGATGCCGCGCCGAGTAGGGCATAATCTTCGCCGCCGAGAATAGCCGTTTCCACCGGATCGGTACCGACGCCAAGGGAAAAGGCGAGGACGTTGCCGTTCAAGTCGCTGGCTGGAATGGTGAGGTCTGCACCGAGTTCCGGGCCCAGAAGGCGCGGGAGATCTCGTGCGAGGCCGTCTGAAACATCCATGAGGCTTTTAACACCAGCCGCATTGAGCAGGGTGCCGATAAGAATTTTTGGTTTTGGCCGAAGATGTGCGCGAACAGCGGCAGGAAAGACTTCGCGGCCCTTTTCGCCAAAGGCTTCTAGAGTGTGGAAGCCGGCACGGGCAAGGCCAAGGTCGCCAATGGTGAACAAGGTGTCGCCGGGAGCGCAGTTGCCGCGTGTGATGAATTCACCGGAACCGCCAGCCACACCGTAGATAGTGATGGAGACGCAGAGCTTGTCGGCGCGGCTCAGGTCGCCACCAGCAAGAGCTATGTCGCTCTGACGTGCGAGCATGGACATGGATTTGAAAAAGCCATTCCAGAATTCTTCATCCAGATCAGCCGGGGCCATGAGGTCCATGGTGAAGGCTACGGGTTTGGCTCCCATGGCGGCGATGTCGCTGAGATTCACGGCCAGCGCCTTGTAGCCGATGTCTTCGGCGGTGAAATAGGTACGGCGAAAATGGACGTCTTCAAGGAAAATATCCGAGGAGACGCAATAATCCTTGCCGCCTCTCAGCACGGCGCAATCGTCACCGCGCCCAAGTTTCAGGAATTCATGGTCGCGGGGGAAATATGTATCGATAAGTTCGAGGAATTGTTCTTCGCTTTTCATATCTACTATTACTATTTTTAGATGTTAGAGGATTTCAAGGTAGTCGCCAATAATGGTCTTGATGCCAAAGCCGGGAAAGTTCACTTTATACTTGTTCGGCTCCGGTTGGGCGATGATTTTTCCCTTGCCGAAAATCTTATGTTTGCAAAATCCGAGCTTGGATGGATCGGGTTTTGAATCGCTTGAAGCTGGAGTTTTATCGTCCGAAAACCCCTTACGCATAGGGGCGCTGGTCTGTGGCGCTGGCTTGCGTTTCTTTTCCAGCCCGCCGCTGTATGACTCATTAACCCGGTCAAAAACTGAGTTTGATAGTTCCAATATGAACGGGCTGGGCAGGGTCGGTTCAGACATGCCACTGGCCCGGTTGTATACCGAGCTGGGCACAAACATCTTGAGGCAATTCTTGGCGCGGGTGCACGCCACGTACATGAGGCGGCGTTCTTCTTCCAGATCTTCGGCGCGAGCCATGGCCTTGCGGGATGGGAAACGGTCCTCCACGAGGTCGATGATGATAACCGCGCTCCATTCCAACCCTTTGGCCGAGTGGACAGTGGATAGCACTACCGCGTCTTCCTTACGTTTTTCATCATCCGGATCACCATTGAGGCTGAGGTCACCGAGAAGTTGATCCATATCCGTATAGGTCTGGGAAATCTGGCTGAGTTGCTCCAGTCCTGCTTGACGTTTTGGATAGTCGTCCGGGTATTTCTCAATGAGAATTGGCTGGTAGAAAGCTTGTATGCGCTCAAGGATGGCCGACGGCTTGGGCGGCATGTTTCGCAAGACGCTCAGTTCATTGAGCAGTTCGCGCAAGTCCTCGTGCTTTTTGGTGATCGTTGCCATGTACTTCTCGTCACCCGCGTGCATGGCCTTGTAAATTTTTGCCACAGTCTTGGGACCGACGCCCTTGATGTGGTCCATGGCGCGTTGCCAGGCGAGCAGATCGTGCGGATTGAGTACGAGGCGGAGATAGGAAAGCACGTCCTTGATATGCGCGGCTTCATGGAAGCGGATTCCGCCGAACTTCTGGTAGTCGATGCCCACGCGGGTGAGCGCCACTTCCAGAGGGAAGGACTGATAGCCCGCACGAAAGAGCACGGCCACGTCATGAAGCATGTATTTACGGCGAAATTCCAGTATCTGGTCCACAATCAGTCGGGCCTGCGTCTGATCGCTGAGCGGATAGACGACCTCGGGCAGCACATCACTCTTGAGGTCAGAGTAGAGATTCTTGTCGAATTTGGTGGTGGCTCCGGCCAGGATTTCATTGGTCAGGTCGAGGATAGGCTGCACGGAACGGTAATTTTTCTCCAGCCGAATGACCTTGGTTCCCTCGTACATCTTCGGGTATTGAAGGATGTTAGCGACATTTGCGCCACGAAAGGCATAGATAGACTGGGCGTCATCACCCACGGCCATGACATTGCCTTTGTCTCCGGCCAGATGTTTGACGATCCGCGCCTGAACAAGGTTGGTGTCCTGATATTCGTCCACCATGATGTAGCGGTAGCGAGCCTGAAGCTGGTTGCGCAACGGTTCATTCTCGGCCAGTAATTTGTCGAGCAGAAAGAGTAGGTCGTCGTAATCAACCAGAGCGTGTTCGCGCTTAAATTGGGCGTAGCCATTGGCAACTGCGTTGAGGTCATCCAGATACGGGCTGAGGTGGTATGCCTCGCGCTCAAGGATGGTTTCGATAGGCAGTTCCTTGTTGCGGGATTTGGTGACCATATCCAGCAAAGTATTTTTTCTCGGATACGAGCGGTCACCCTTACCAAGCTTGAGTACGTCCTTGACTTCCTTACAGATATTTTCGCTATCAGCACGGTCCATAAGGGTGAATCCGCTGCCGAATCCAATATCTGCGGCATTGCGCCTGAGGGTTCCGTACGCGAATGAGTGGAACGTTCCGCCGCTGGTTCCGGTGAGTGGACGACCGAGGATACCTTCGGCGCGTTGGAGCATTTCTTGTGCTGCTTTACGCGTGAAAGTGAGCAGGAGTATCTGTGATGGGTCTATGCCTTGTTCGACCAGATGGGCGAGACGATAAACAATGGTTCGTGTTTTGCCTGAGCCAGCGCCCGCGATGACGAGGATCGGCCCTTCTGTGGTCTGTACGGCTTCGCGTTGGGCCTCGTTCAATTCATTTTCAAAATCTATAGTCATATCTTAACTGTCCGAAATATTGAAGTATTTAAGTATTGTTTTCCCGGTGTCACGCATGGTCCGCGGTTTGAAACCGTCGCTGTCATAATAGATAGCCCCGGCCACAGTATGCGTACCTGTTCGGCCATGCAATCCGTAAATATCGTTTCTGTCGAATTTGGCCTTGAGATCAAAGCCCGGGCGCGGTTGGCAGACAAGGTCGGGAACCTGATCCGAGGTGGTGCCGTGATAGAGCAGGCTTCCTTCATAGACCTGTTCCATGACGCGCTCACCGTCTACGGTTAAATCCATCAATTGTGTCCTGAGAGTGTTGATGAGAAGAGGGGCGTCCTCGGGGACAACTGTCCCACGCGCAAATCGGTCCTGAGTATGTATGTAGATGCGGCCAGGATCAAGTGCGAATGCTGTGCTGGTCGCATCAATGGCCGTGGCATCCCATTCACTGGCAGGAGTCTGTGAAAGCGATAAATACTCGTGTTCTTTGAGCCAGGTGTTGATGCAGACTTCCGTCTTGATTTCGGTGAATCCGTGGTCGGCCAGCACCATGAGCCGCTTGGGTCCGGGCAGGGCGTCATACTTTTCGAGAAATACGCCGATGGCGGCGTCCCAATCGGCCAGGAAACGCATGCAATCCATATGTTGCGGGTGTTCTAGGTGGACTACTGCATCCATGAAAAAATGAAAGAGTCGGTCTGTCTCCGTGAAAACGTGGATGAACAGGTCCCAGGCGAGGTCCGGCCAGAGCATGTCCAATGCGGAGAGTCGAGAGGCAAGAGTCTGGCGCAACTCACTTAAAAGGTAATCGAGGTCGGCCACGCCACGATGGGTGTCAGCTTCAAGCTTGTAACCCGTTTCCGCCAGTTTGCCAGCTAGGAAGGGCGGGTGTGCTGCCTTTCCCAATTCGTGGGACACGAAGCCGGATATAAGCATGCCGCGCAGGGGCTTTGCCGGGTAGGTGTTGGGCAGGTTGATGACGCGTGAGACAAGTCCTGCATCACCTAATTGGTCGAAAATTGTAGGACAATCTATGTGATCGCTGTTGGTTATGCTGAGTTCGTATGTCTGTGTATCCATACGAGAAAAACCGAATGTGCCGTGATCTTCCGGTCCTTTTCCCGTGAAGAACGAGGTCCAGTTAACTGGTGAGAGTTCCGGGATTTCCGCACGGACGGTGGTGGCATTCTCGGCCAGCCGTCCAATATTGGGCAGGGCTTGACCGAGTTGTTTTGCCAAGGCTAGCGGCAGTCCGTCCAGACCGAGGACGACCATCCGTTTTCTGGGGGCGCTTGATGATAATAAAAGGCTCATCAGTGGCAGCAGCTATGAGAGCTTTGCTTCAAATTTCTTGAGGAAAAATGAGGGATTATAGGATAATTTTGCTTTGCGCAAACCTTCGTCGCCCAAGTCCTGCTCTCGATTGACGTTGGTGTATTCGACCGCTTCATTTTCCAGGAATTTCTGGTTGATGGCCTGATACACACCTTTGTAGCGGATATCGCCTTTCTCAAAATGGATGACGATGGAGTCTTCGCAAAGCGGTTCGGCCACGGTGTAGGCGATGACTTTACCCTCGACGCGTATAGTCGCGCCCATGAGGCCCTTGATCTGGTCAAAGTGTTGCAGAACGCGAGTAATTGCATGGTTTTCCGCTTTGAGCGCCTCGGACGGATTGTTTTCTTCATACCACTTGTACCATACGTCCTGCATCTCAAGGACT
This sequence comes from Pseudodesulfovibrio sp., assembly GCA_022712855.1. GTDB lineage: Bacteria > Desulfobacterota > Desulfovibrionia > Desulfovibrionales > Desulfovibrionaceae > Pseudodesulfovibrio. Next base: position 15,633 of record JAFLJT010000249.1, read on the forward strand.
TCTTCGACACATTCTGGCTGCATGGCCTCGTATTCAAAGATATAGTTCTTGTTGAACTGGTTGAGCAAATTCTTTTTCTTGTGAAATTTCTTACCCTTGAGGGAGATAAGCTCTTCGACAGAATAGATATAATCCCAATGATCTCGGACTTCGTCGATGACCATGGCGTCGCCGTAGGTTTCTCGCCACAGTTTGGCGAGTTCTTCGGGGACGCGGGTGAATTGGTTGCTTTCACGCATGGCGCAACAGCCTGCCCAATCGTAGGTTTCCCAAGGGCCGACCGGTGCCCAGTAGAAGCTATCCGGCTTGGTCTGTCGGATGAAACACAGCCCTTTGTTGAAGGCCCATTCGAGGCCGTAATGCTCGGCCCAGCCGAAGATATTGGCGAACGAAAAGTCGCTGGTCAGCAGTTGCGGGCACCCGGTGAGTGCTGCGTGGTATTCTTCTTGCCTTTCAAGGCCGATGGGTTCGAATTTGAGGGTCATGCTGTTTCCTTGGTGCCGCTTGAAGCTGCATTTGCGCCGTTACGGGTCTTGATCATAGCGAAACGTTGCCAGTTCTTGAAGGTGAAGACGTAGAGTAGTATGGAGGACTGGACGATTTGCGAGCAGAACATGGCGATCCAGATGCCTTCGGCGTCTTGCATAAAGATATGTCCGAGACCGTAGGCCAGTGGGAGTCGGAAGAGCCATGTGGCGCCGCCCATGATGAACATGTTGTACATGGTTGCCCCCGCGCCGTTGAGCGCTCCGGCCAAAATCATGCTGGTCAGGGTGAACGGAATGGCGAGCATGTTCCACTTGAGATAGCTTAAGGCTTGTGCTGCCACCGCCGGGTCGCGCGTGAGCAGGCTAATCCATGGTTCAAGGAATTGCCAGACCACAAGCGAAAAGAGCGTGATTGATACCATCCCGATTGCAAGAATCCGGAAGCCGAATCGTTTTGCTTCGTCGGGTTGTTGAGCGCCGAGATAGTTGCCAATGAGAATGCTGGCCGTCATGTTGAAGGCAAACGCGGGCAGGAAAAGCAGTGCTTCGATGCGCAAACCGATAGCCATGCCCGCCAATGCGTCTATTGCATTCCAAGGCAAGCTTGCGGTGATGGCGTAAAGCACCATATAGCCGGAATGCCAGACTATTTGCAGAAGTCCGGATGGCCAGGCGACCTTGGCGAGGTAAGGAATGGCTCGTTTCATCCAACGCCATGGAGCGAAGCTGTCGGGTTTAAGTAACCCCTGCCATGCAAGGACGCTGAGATTGAGCAGAGCGCCCGCTGTGACGGAGCCGAATGTGGCCCAGGCCAGTCCTTTGTAACCAATATTGGGCATGCCGAACCAGCCCAGTCCAAGGCCGAGGTCGAGTATGGTGTTGAGGATGGTGACCAGCATCATAGAGTAGAGCGGGAACATGACTTGTTTTCGTGCTCTGAAAATGGCGTTGGTAATGATCAACATATAGTAGGGCGGTATCAGAAAGAGATACACCATAAGGAAATATTCTGTAACCGGGCGCATTTCGTCGGGTACCTGAAGCGCACTGAGGAGCAAGCTTTTGAACGGCAGGCCGAGGAGAAGGAAGGCTCCACCGAGAATGGCGGCCATGATGAGGCACAGGCCAACGTAACGTTTGACACGTTTGTGCAGTCCGGCTCCCATGGATTGGCTGATGGCGGCCACCGATCCGTTGGCGACAGCCATGGCGACTACAAGCAAAAGGAAGAGTGATTGCGTTATGATACCAAGTGAGGCCTGGACTTCGCGGTTGATATGACCTGCCACCCAGACGTCGACCATTCCGATAAAAAAATGGGAGAACATCATGAGAACCTGCGGCCAGGCAAGATTCCATATAGTGCGGTATGGTGCCCGCGACATGTCTGTAGCTGTGAGTTCGTTAGGCATAGTGGGTGTGTGTTTCAAGTGGGCCAAGACGGCGGGACGTTCAAGATTATAGGTCTTTATTCCGGATTGCCAAGGGGAAAAGCGAAGCTTTTTTCAGATCGGTATATGTTCTAATAGTATTATTGAAAAACTCCACTTAGGGTAATCTCGTAAATACGAAATATTCTCCCAGGGGAGGGATATACATGGTTTCTTCAAGTGAATTAGAAATTTCGGAAAAACTAAAAGATGTCATTGATTTAAAGATGCGCGTACTGGTTGTGGATGATTCCAGCACCATGCGTCGGATTATCGGCAATACGCTCAAGGAAATAGGCATGCGTAATCTCGTCATGGCGGACGATGGCGATACTGCATGGGAGAAGTTGCAAAATGATGATTTTGATCTGATTCTTTCCGATCACAAAATGCCGAATATGTCCGGTGAACAATTTCTGAGGCTCGTTCGTGAAAGCGAAGAGTACAGAGATATACCGTTTATTATGATTACGGCAGAGTCGTTTCATGAAAACGTCATGAACGCAGTTAAATTGGGCGTTTCCAATTACATCGTCAAGCCGTTCAGCGCCAAACAGCTCCTTGAGAAGCTGCTTAAGGTGTTTGGGACGATGAAGAAGTAACTCTCTTAATGCTGGTGGGGTACGTCCCCTTCCTCGTGCACGTGAGTATGCGTGTGTGGCTTGAGTTCGCCCGGTCGGATGGAGCCGTCGCGCATGGCCCGGAGGCGGTCTGTGGTGGCGGACAGGAAGTCCGGGTCGTGAGAAACCACCAAGCGTGCCATATCAAGTCCGTGTAATATTTCTATAAGACGAACTTTAGCTTCGGGCGACAGACCTGTTGTCGGTTCGTCGAGCACCAGCACTTCCGGTTTCATGGCAAGCACCGTTGCCAGGGCGACCAATTTCTTTTCACCACCAGATAAGCGGTAGGGGACACGATCCTCGAAACCGGACAAGCCGACCTGTTTGAGGGCTTCGGTTGCCTTTTGCCGTGCTTCATCCTTGCCAAAGCCTTGATTGAGCGGACCGAAAGCCACGTCGTCCAGAACGGTGGGGCAGAAGAGCTGATCGTCCGAATGCTGGAACAGAAAGCCGATCTTGAGGCGGGCTTCATCAAATGATGCGCCGTCCTGCATAGTTTTTCCGAACAGAACCACTTCGCCGCGCTGGGGTTTGATCAATCCCATGAGGATGTGGAGCATGGTCGTCTTGCCTGCGCCATTGGGGCCGAACAAACCGAGCTTCTCACCGTGATGAAGGTGAAAGTTGAGTCCGTTCAACGCGTTGTCCCGATTGGGGAATGCGTAGTCGATATCTTTGAGTTCGATAATGGCGTGGCTCATGAAAGCCCCCTGTGGATTATTTCAATGTAAATTGTTCCGCATGCCAGCATGAGACAGCCAGCAAGGAAAATGTAGTCTTTGGGCGAAGTTGTGAACTGGGCAAGGGTATAAAAACGCCCCTTGAAACCGCGACAGCGCATAGCACCGTGTACACGCTCGGCGCGATCCCAGCTTTTGACCAGCAGCATACCTACCAGCCAGGCGTAGGTGCGGTAGGTATGTTTATCGGTTTTGGGCGCGAACCCGCGAGCAGACATAGCCTGACGCATGGTGGTGTACTCCTGATGAATCACGAAGATATAGCGGTAGGTAAACAGCAGGATATGGCAGAGTTTATTAGGAATTTTAAGCTGCTGCATGGCCGGGCCGAGGTCTTGTATGGCGATGGTTCCCATGAGTGCCATGAGGCTGAGAATGATGGCGTTGGACTTGATGGTAATGAGCGATGCGAGGGCAATACCTTCATTGGTGGCTGTGAGGGGACCGAAGCTGTGGGCCGCAGTGCCTGGCGTGGAAAAAGGGATGAAGAGCCAGAGGAAAACGATGAAGAAATTTACCACGAAGAGTCGTTTGCAAACTATGGCAAGAGGGAGCCGAGCCAGTACAATGAAGAGGAGGCCTGCGCCAAGGGCTGTGAGTGCGGGATCAAAGGTCTTGAGCAGGGCAGTGGGCAGCGTGAGAGCCACGGCACAGAGCAACCGGATACGTGGATCGATATGATGAATGAGGGAATCGCCCGATGCAAAAGGTTCTTCAAGCGCCACAGATACTCCCTTGTCCCCGGAATACGGGGAGTTTTTGACAAGCGCATTTCCAACTTGAAACAAGATGAAAAATTGAAATAATGACTCATTATTTCAATGAAATGCATCATAGCCTCGAGAGCTTTTCAAGCTCAAGACGTTCTAGAGAGTAATGGGTAGTACAAAATCAAAAATCGTGCAACTGGATCGGCGGTTATTCGTACGCAAATGACCTATTGCTGCGGGTTGTGGACTGTTTTTGCGGTTTTGTACTGACGAGCAAGATGGACAGCGTTGACGATCTGGTCCTCGCTCATGGTGCTGGCGAGGTGCGCTATGCCTTTTTGCGCATCGACGCTGCCATTTTCACCAGCAATGTTGAACCATGCGTACGCCTTTTCGAGGTCATGTTCGACGCCAGTGCCTTGGAAATAGGCATAACCTACGTAGTATTGCGCTTCCACAATGCCGTTTTGGGCGGCCAGAGTGAGCCACTCAAGACCTTTGGCTGCGTTTGTCTGTGTACCTCGGCCATCCATATACATACGACCAAGGAAGTTCTGGGCCACAGGGAGGCCTTGTTCTGCGGCCTTTTGGCACCAGTAAAATGCCTTGGAAAATTCCTGCGGGACAACTTTACCTTCAGTGTAAAAATTGACCAGGGCAAGTTGTGCGTCAGGGGTACCATTTTCTGCGGAAAGGGTAATTAATTCGAGTGCTTTATCTGAATCAGCTTTGACGCCCTTACCTTCGAGGTAGAGGGTGCCGAGGAAATATTGACCACGCATGTCATTTTGGTCAGCAGCGATTTGCCATTGGGCGAGGGCGGTTTTGTAGTCGCCGTCATTGTAGGCATTAAGGCCCAGTTCCAAATGGGATGCTTGCGCCATCATATCCCCCGATTGTTGCGTGGTTTTCTGACATGCGCCTAGGGTGAAGACGAGAACCAGGGCGGCAGCAAGAATACAAATTTTATGCATGATTATTCCCTCATATCAACGATTATTAGATGAGAGTAACCTAGCACAAGCTCGGCGTTTCGTTAAGACCTACTCGGCAACAAGGCCAACTTCGGGGGCGATTTCCGTGACCGACGCGATGGCGATCTGGAGGAATTCACCGAGTTCCAGGCCGATCTTGTCGCATTCGCGGATACAATCACGGTTGACGCTGGCGGCGAACGCTTTGTCTTTCATTTTCTTTTTCAGACTCTTGGGCTTCATTCCATCGATCTTGGTGGGGCGGACCAACGCTCCTGCATGGACCAATCCGGTGACGGTCTCGCCACAGCGCAGGGCATAGTCGAAATCAGTGGATGGCTCGTCCGCGCCATTCATTTCACAGGCGTGTCGTGCAATGGCATTGAGCGCCTCTTCGGGGAGTTTGCCTTCAAGCAGGTCAATCGTGTCTAAACCATGGCGGGAATCGTTGTCTTTGGTGGACGCATAATCGAGGTCGTGCAGCAGGCCAGTGATGCCCCAAAGTTCTTCATCTTTGCCCAGTTTTTTGGCCAGACCACGCATGACCGCTTCGGACTCGAGAGCGTGGTTGATAAGGTTCGGCTCCGTGTTCTTGGATGTGAGTAATTCGAGGGCGTCTGTGCGGCTTATCATGACAAAACTCCTGTGCTGAAAACTTAAAGTAGAACTTAATGTTTTAATTTTAATTCAATGATATTAAAATATTGTGATTGCGTATGAAGAGGATAGTCGGTGATTTGTCAATTGTCTATAGACAGATTTGAGCAATTTTCACCCTGACAGGATTTACGAGTAGAGCCAGCAGGCGACCTTGATTCCGGGCTCGATTTCTACAAGCTCCGGGCGGGCGTTGGGGCACTTTTCAAAGGCCTTGGGGCAACGCGGATGGAACGGACAGCCGGTGGGTGGATTCATGGGGCTGGGCAGGTCACCCTCAAGGGCGATGCGCTCCGGTTGGTTGTTCGGATCGGGCGGCAGAACGGCAGAGAGGAGCGCTTCTGTATAGGGGTGCTTAGGCGATGCAAAGAGTGCTTCGCTCGATGAAAGCTCCATGATGCGGCCCAGATACATGACGGCCACGCGGTCGGATATGTGGCTGACCACGGACAGATCATGAGAAATAAAGACGTATGTCAGGTTGAATTGCTGCTGTAAATCCTTAAGCATACGAATGACTTGTGCTTGGACTGAAACGTCGAGGGCCGACACTGGTTCATCACAGACAATGAGTTGTGGGCTCAGCGCAAGAGTGCGGGCTACAGCAATGCGCTGACGCTGACCGCCGGAAAATTCGTGGGGGTAGCGAGCGCCGTGTTCTGGCCTGAGGCCAACCAAACCAAGCAGTTCGTTGACCTTTTCCTTACGCTCTTCTTTAGTGCCGATGGAATGGATATCCAGTCCCTCGCGGATGATGGAGCCGATCTTCTGTCGCGGGTTCAGGGATGAGTACGGGTCTTGGAAAACCATTTGAATTCTTTGACGAAGTTTCTTTTCATCCCAAGTTTTTATGGATTGATTTTGAAAAACGACTTCGCCGGAAGTGACGGATTCCAAACCCATAATACACTTGGCAAGGGTGGACTTGCCGCAGCCCGATTCACCGACCAAGCCGAGGGTTTCGCCTTTGGCAACGGTCAGGTTCACGCCATCAACTGCACGTACTAAATCGGATTTGAGGCCCAGTAAGCCACTGGTAACCTTGAAATGTTTGGTGACGTTCAGGAGTTCGAGGAAGGCTTTCATGGTAGTATCCTAGTCCTCGTAGAGCCAGCAGCGTACTTGGCGGCCTGGTTCGGGTTCGGTCAGTGGCGGCAGAATCAGCGCGCATTTGGCAAAGGCTTTCGGGCAGCGCGGATGGAAACGGCAGCCCTCAGGCCGATCAAAAATACTGGGCACAATGCCGGGAATGGGGTTTAGCGCCGCTTTGTCACCCAAGGTGGGGACCGAGGCGAGAAGCCCTTGCGTGTACGGATGTAATGGCCTTTCGTAGAGCGGGCCAACTTCTGAAAGTTCAACGATCTTACCAGAATACATGACCGCCACCCGTTGTGCCATACGCGCCACCACGCCGAGATCATGGGTGATGAGCATGAGCGAACCGTTCATGCGTTCCTTAAGTTCATTCATCAGATCGATAATCTGCGCCTGAATGGTGACATCGAGCGCCGTGGTCGGTTCATCGGCAATGAGAATATCGGGGTTGCAGGCCAGTGCCATGGCGATCATCACACGTTGGCGCATGCCGCCGGACAGTTCGTGCGGATAGGCGCGGGCGATTTTGGTGGGATTGGGAATGCCCACCAGATCGAGAGCATCAACGGCCTTGGCGAGTGCTTCATCTTTGGCGAATCCTTGATGGAGTCTGAGCGGTTCGGCGATCTGGTCATCGACCCGGAAGACCGGATTGAGGGCCGTCATAGGCTCCTGAAATATCATTGAAATATTATTGCCACGAACCTTGCGCAGCTCTGATTCCGACAAGTCCAAGAGGTCTTGCCCGCGGTAGAGTACGCTGCCTTCGGTGATGCGGCCCGGCGGGTCCGGGATGAGGCCGAGGATGGAAAGGGCGAGCACGGTCTTTCCGCAGCCTGATTCACCCACGATGGCGAGGGTTTCTCCTTGCATAAAGGATAGGCTGACGGTATCCACCGCCTTAGCGATGCCTTGCTGTGATGAAAAGCAGGTTGTTAACTTGCGTATGTCGAGAAGCGTGTCGCTCATCATGAAATTCCACTGGTTCACGGTTTTGCTGTGTATACGGCATATCGCGGCGAAGGTAAACGATATCGGGGATATGAAATGGCAAAGGTGATTATTGTTGGTGGCGGACTGGCTGGATGTGATTGCGCTTGGCAACTCGCTCAGGCTGGCGTGACGGTTGAACTCTATGAGATGAAGCCGGAGAAGCGCTCAGAGGCGCACAACGAGGACGGGCTGGCCGAATTGGTCTGCTCCAATTCATTTCGCGGCACAGGTACTAGCTCCGCAGTTGGTCTGCTCAAAGATGAACTGAAGGCCCTCGGCAGCCTGATCATGGAAGCGGCATACGCCACGGAAGTCCCGGCAGGCGGCGCTTTGGCCGTGGATAGGACGCTGTTTTCCGAATATATTTCCGAGAAGATCGAGAACCACGAGAACATCACTCTCATCCATAAAGAGATCACTTCATTAGATGCTGAAGAACTGGCGGGCGCAGACGGCGTTGTCATCGCTGCCGGACCATTAGCCAGCGAAGAGCTGACTGAAAGCTTGATGCAGACGGTTGGTGACCAGCGACTCTATTTCTACGATGCCATCGCCCCGATCATTTCCCGCGATTCTGTTGATTTCGACAAGGCATTCTGGGGTTCACGCTGGAAGCCCGAAGATGACGACTACCTCAATTGCCCGATGAATGAGGAAGAATATAAGTCGTTTGTCGCAGCTCTGGTCGAAGGGGAGAAAGTCAAACCCCGCGATTTCGAAAAGGAAGTCCACTTTGAGGCGTGCCTGCCCGTCGAGGCCATGGCCGAGCGCGGTGAGATGACCCTCGCATTCGGTCCGCTCAAGCCTGTGGGTTTTGTCGATCCCAAAACCGGAGAGCGTCCCTTTGCCATCGTGCAGCTTCGTACCGAGAATAAGGACAAGACATCTTTCAATCTGGTCGGCTTTCAGACCAAGCTCAAGTACCCGGAACAAAAACGGGTTTTCCGCATGATCCCCGGTCTGGAAAAC
>JAFLJT010000317.1 GCA_022712855.1 Pseudodesulfovibrio sp.
GCTGCATACGAAAAGCTGCACGCTGGCGACACGGTGGAGATTGTCATCGCAATGGTCAAAGCTGGCGAGCGCAAGATCTCGCTGACCACTGGTGATGCTCAGGAAGACGGCGATTGGAAAGAGTTCGCACCCAAGAAGAAAGCAGACTCCGCAGGCTCCGGCGGCATGGGCCTGCTCGGCGCAGCCTTGCAGGATGCAATGAACAAGAAGAAGTAATTCAAAAAACCACTCCGGAATCCAAGCTCCACACCAAATATGGTGTGGAGCTTTTTTATTTGACCAAAAACCTCAATTCGTGCATTAAATATAGCAAAACACAATCCACAACCAACTCCAGCGGAGGGCCATCAGATGCCAAAAGCACAACGAGAAGAGGTTATTTACAACTGCCATATCCACACCTTTACCATCGACAATGTACCTGACAACTACATCCCCAAGGCTTTAACAAAACCAATGCAGGTCAAATGGTTACGCAAGATAATTGTCAAAGCACTCTCCATAGTTGATCCACTGAACAAACGGGATTTCTTTGAGCGTTATGCCCAATTCATGGATATCTCTTCCAACAATAAACAAAGTAACATCTTCAAAATCGTTCAAGCGTATTACCCGCCTGAGACAAAGTTCGTAGTTATGCCGATGGATATGACTCAGATGGGCTCTGGAAAGGTTCCGCAAGACATTGATGCCCAGCACAAGGAATTGGCAAAACTCACCAAGGCTGCAAAAGGAGCAATCATCCCCTTTGCAGCCATCGATCCGCGCAGGGCCAACCTTAATACCGTCTTGAATAATCTCATCACCGGCAAAGGATACGATGGGGTCAAATTCGCAGGTTTCAAACTCTACCCGCCACTGGGCTACAAACCTGGCAATAAGGAACTGGAACCGGTATTCGAATTTGCCAATGAACACTCACTTCCTATCACTGCCCATTGCAGTCGAGGCGGCGTACGCCATTCCGACTTCAAGAAGAAGGATGCAAACAAGTTCAGTGACCCACATAATTATGTAAAAGTACTTGAGAAGTACCCGAAGATGCGCCTTTGTCTTGCCCATTTCGGAGGTGAGGAAGAGTGGCGTAAATATCTGGAACATCCATCGAAAGGCGACAACTGGCTTTACCGCATCCGACAAATGATGTTGGCTCACAAAAATCTCTACGCCGACATCTCATACAGCATCTTCTCTTATGAAGACAATGCCCCGATTCTCAAGGTACTCTTACAGGACAAAACCATCCGGGAAAGAGTGTTGTTTGGTTCGGATTATTACATGGCGGAAAAAGAAAAGTACGCAGAAAAACGCCTTTCCATCACGCTGAGAGCCATGCTGGATGAAGATTTATTCTGGCAGATATCCAATGTAAATCCCAAAAAATTCCTTGGCATAAAGTAGCAGAAAACCATTCTGCACAATACAACGGGAAAAGGCCTGGCTTGCATATGCAAGCCGGGCCTTTTTATTACTTTTCTTCGATTGCTGCATCCCTTCGTTTTTTCAGAAGGATTGCAATGACGAAAACTGTTATAGGCATAAGTTCAACCATTCTACTAAGCCACCAAGGCTCACGTGGGATTACGAGACTCGAAAAGGCAAATACAATAAAACTCAGGCCAAACCATCGCATGGTTTTCTTCGCAAATGGCCCTGCCGCTTCTCTGTCGAAACTTCCGTAGACCATAAGCCATAAGCCTATACATAAATTAAACCACATGGCTCATCCCTCGGACTAAGCCTTTACCTCAGCGCCAAATCCTGCGAAATCCACCCGCTGATGCCGCAACTGCAACACATCACCGTCTGTGCCTTCACCATAGAGCGGATCGCCCACGATGGAATGGCCGATGCTGGCGAGATGCGCCCTGATCTGGTGGCGTGCACCCTTCATGATAAGGCAGCGAACTTCGGATGTGTCATTCTCATGGTCATGGGACAGGACCTCCACATCGGTCCAGCGGCGCGGGTCCCAATCGTCTTCGTCTTCCAACCGCGTTTTTTTACGATCAGCGGTATCCAGCGTCCGTTTTATAGTCGCCAGACCATCCAGTCGGCCTTGCACGGTCGCGTGGTAAAATTTCTTGATCTCACCAGCTTCTTCCATCGTATGGTAGGCGCTCTCGCCATCTTTGCTCAAAGCGACAAGCAACAGACCTGATGTCAGAAAGTCCAGTCGATTCAAAAGAATCGGCGTAGTATCGGGAAACAGTTCCGGCAAAGAACCTTCAACAGAAGGAGTATCTTTTCCGGCAATGGTGGCCGAATGTACGCCGCCTGGCTTGAATACCGCTGCGAACATGCCAGTCTGTTTAACCACACAGAGTCCCAATTCTTCATGTGTCATTATATCCGAATCTCCCTTAATGTTCAGTTCCTGCCCGGCATAGACTTTGTACCCGGGCCGTTGTGTTTTGCCATCCACAAAGACACGTTTTTCATCACACAAACGTCGCCGTAGACGCAGCCCGGAATCCGGCATGGTTTCCAAGAGTACTTTATCCAGCCTCACTCCCTCAAGGGACGCTGGAACGACATATGTTTCTTCTACAGACATGCCAATCACTCTACCCATACAAACAGTTGATGTACATTAGTTTATATCCCCTTTGACGCAAGTCGAGAAAACCCATAAACCAATCTGGCAAGGCATTTTCATCGAGCATATATAAGGAATATACATGAGCATCAGACACTTTCATTCAACTCTCACGGCGGTTTGCGGATAATGGACATTCGAGGATTTTTCTACGTTCTCGCCGCTGCAACCATGTGGGGAGTCATCGGTATCTTTGCCAAGGAAGTGCTGGCCGAAGGCGTCACCGCCCTTGAAATAGCCTTCTGGCGCGCTTCACTGGCGTGGATAATGTTCCTGATCCATGCAACAGCCAAAAAACAGCTCAAAGTACATCGCACCGACTTGCCTGCCCTCTTCGGGTTCGGCTTCATCTGCGTCACGCTCTTTTACGGCTCCTACCAACTCGCCATCCGCGACCTCGGCATGGCAATGGCCGCCGTCCTGCTCTATACCGCCCCGGCCTGGGTCGCGCTCATGTCGTGGCTCGTTCTCAAAGAAGAAATGACAGCCATCAAAACCGGATGTGTCATCATGACCATCGTCGGCGTCGCCTGCATCAGCCTCGGCCCGACGCTATTAAACGGCGGCGACTTCAACCTGAACCTGTTTGGTCTGGCCGCTGGCCTTGTCGCGGGTTTCACCTACGCCCTCTATTACATCTTTGGTAAGAAGTTCCTGCACCGCTACCCCACACCGACCATCTTCATATACGCCCTGCCGTTCGGGGCTGCCCTGCTCTTCCCGTTCGTGGATTTTCAGCCCAAAAGCGCGTATGCGTGGACCATGCTCATATCCATGGCCGCCATCACCGCATATGGCGCATTCAGCGCATATTACGCGGGTCTCAAACGTCTCGAAGCGACCCAGGCATCGGTCATCGCCACCTTTGAACCTATGGTGGCCGCCGTATTCGCCTACTTCTTGTTCGGCGAAAATTTTTCCATGCTCGGCTACGCAGGCAGTTGCCTGATCATCGTCGCCGTCTTCATGGTCGTCATGTCAGGCTCCAAAGCCAGCCGCGCAGCGGGCGGAGAGGAATAACCCATGTCCGAACTCAGGCAGGTCAAAGCGTCAGCCGGATCGGGCAAGACGTTCCAACTCACCCGCAGATTTCTGAGCCTGCTCGATCGTGCAGACGATTCGTCACGCCCATTCGCCTGCACCAGCAAGCCGCACCATGGTTACGCATGGCCGGAAATCATGGCCGTAACTTTCACCAACAAGGCCGCTTCCGAGATGAAGGAGCGCGTTGTCAGCGGTCTAAAGCTCGGCGCACTGCGCATTGATGATGACCAGAAGGCCGACTGCTCGCCGGAAACCGCAGCCAAGGCCATCGATTCCATCTTACGTCGTTATCATCGCCTCAACATCCGTACCATCGATTCCCTGCTCGCCCTGCTCCTGCGCTTGTTCGCTCTGGAGTTCGGTATTCGCCCGGATTTCCAGATGGTCTTTGACGAAACCGAGATGTTCGACGCGGTCTACGATCACTTCACTGGCATATGCGAAACAAACGGCCCGGAGCGCGATCTGCTGTCCGACACCATCACAACCATGATGCGCACCGAGGGCAAGACCGGATTCTGGATGCAGGACATGGTCCGACGAAGACTGCTCAGCCTGACCCGCTTCCTGCGCACCCAGTCCGGCCCGCTGGAAACAGATCAGGAAACGATCAAGAATCTGCTCGTCGCGGCTTATGGTGACTTCACCGAGGCCGTGAAAAGCATGGCGCTGCATTTGGACGACACTGGCTTGCCAGCCAACGCCAACTTCAAGAAATTTCTGGCAAAATGTATGGAGCTTGAACTCTTTGATTCGCCACCAGACTCAAAGCTGATCCAGAAAGAGAGCTTCAAAGAATGTATCCTCGCCAAGGGCAAGGAGATGGTCGATGACCGCGCCGAAGCGGAATACGCGCACCTGAAATCCGCGTGGAAAGCATACAATGCAGACCACGCCGCCCTGTCCGGCGCATACTTTCTGGCCCCGGCCATAGGAATCGCCCTGCGACTCCTCAACGGCTTGAGCGAATTGCAAAAGCAACGCGGCGTCATCCTCGGCTCGGCATTGGCTGGATTCGTCAACGAACTTCTCACGTACAATGACGCGGTATCCGAAGCGTACTGCCGCATGGGTTGCCGCTTGCACCACCTGCTCGTGGACGAATTTCAAGACACCAGCCGCGAGCAATGGCAGGCGATTACCCCGCTCTCGCAGGAATGCCTCGCCAAGGGCGGCAGCCTCTTCTATGTGGGCGACGTCAAACAGGCCATCTACAGTTGGCGCGGCGGCGATTCCGCTCTGTTCGACGAAGTCATGACCCAGCCCGACCTCGCGTCCCTCGCCCTGTCCACCGAAAGCGACAACCTGCCGCACAACTGGCGCAGCTTCGAAAACGTGGTCGAGTTCAACAACACATTTTTCAGTAATTTCGAGAACATCGTCGAAGCCAACGACCTCGCTGATTCCCTTTTCAAAGACGCGCCGGACGACTTCCGTGCTGATTTCGCCCAGGACCTGACCCGCAATTTCGACGGTTGCGCCCAGTCCGTACCGCCTAAACATAAGGGCACTGGCGGTTACGTGCGCATGGAACAACTGCCGGGCGGCAAGGTCGATGAGATTGAAGAGCAGGCACTGGAAGCCCTCGACGAACTCATGGACGATCTGGTGGAGCGCCGCAGTTACCGCGACATCGCCGTACTGGTGCGCACCCACGGCCACGCTTCACTGGTTTGCGACCTGCTGGTGCAAAAGAACATCCCGGTGATCACGGAAAACAGCCTGCAACTGGACCGTCATCCGATTATTCGCCAACTGGCCGGGCTGCTGGCGTTCCTCGACTACCCGCGTGACGATGTAGCTTTCCTTACTTTTGCCTCGGGCGCTGAACTTTTCCTCGCAGAAACAGGGATCACCGAAACCGAATTTCACGATTGGCTTGTCCAACCGAAAAAGCGCCCACTCGGCGTCTGTTTCCGCGATGATTTTCCGAAACATTGGCAGCAGTTCATCGAACCGTTCTACAATCAATCCGGTTTGATGACGCCCTACGATCTGACTCAGGAGGCCATCCGCACCTTCCGTGTTTTAGAGCGACATCCCGACGCGGAACTCTATGTGCGCCGCTTCCTTGAGGTGGTTCATCTCGCCGAAGAGAATGGTTATGGCTCCCTCTCCGGCTTCCTTGAGTATTGGGTCGAAAAATCCGGCGAGGAGAAAGTCCCGCTGCCGGAAAACATCGACGCTGTACGCATCATGACCATCCATAAATCCAAGGGGTTGGAATTCCCGGTGGTCATCATCCCCTTCCACAATTGGGGCGTACGCCCGGATCAGGATTTCGAGATCAGGCAACACAAGGAACACCGCCTGCTCACTCCCATGAAAAAAGGACTGGGCAAACCGCACCTCACCAGCTTGGGCCGTGCCGTGCGCGAACAGCTCAACCTGCTCTACGTAGCCTGGACCCGCGCCCGCGAGGAACTCTACGGATTCTTTACGGAAAAGCCCGCGCATTCCCCGGCGCTGGCCGCCATGAACCAGTTTCTCGACATGGACGATGACACCGTCTTCGAATTTGGCGAACCGCCGTCCGAAGGTACTCTCTCTGAGCAGGCAATCAAACCTGAACCAATGACACTTGCGCCCCAAGAAGACGATACGGAACTCATGGCATGGCTGCCTCGCCTGCGCGTCTACCGCCATAACCTCGACGAATATTTCTACAATGAACGCATGCGCGGCGAAGTCGCCCACCGCTCCATGGAGCATCTGCGAATCACGGGCGACGACTCAGCGGATACTGACCGCGCCGTGCGCCTCGCCATGCAGGACTTCCCGGCACTGGGAGCGCTCGATCAGGATGAACTCGGGCAACTCGAAACCGACCTGCGCGCCATGGTCACATGGGTGCTCAGCGAAGATCGTCTACGCACATGGATTGCGGGCGGCACGCTTGAGCCGGAAGTGATGGATGGCAAGGGCAACTTCAAACGGCTGGACCTGCTCTATAAGGGCGAGGAAACCGTTGTCGCAGATTTTAAGACAGGCCAACCATCACCCAAAAACCATGAACAGGTTCTCGATTACATGCATATTCTCAAGGAGATAGATGGTTCGACCAACCCGAGCGGCTATCTCATCTATCTCGACCTTCATGAAATCCACCAAGTCACGGAGGGTGCGTAAATGACGCCCATTACATTAATACCGTGGCAGAACGATTTCATTCCCGCCCTCGGGGAGTTGCTCATCGAGCGCCCGGATTTCAGCGAATGCACCATACTTTTTCCGCATAATCGACCGCGCAGATATCTCAAGGCGTACTTCAAGGCGAATGAGGATTTGCCACGTCCGGTCTTCCTGCCACACATGGTTTCCATAGCTGAGTTCATATCCGGTCTGCGCCGCGATATGGCCGCCGAACCAGTGATAGTGGCCAACCAGCTCGATCTGGTTGAACTGCTGCGCGAAATCGTTTCCGATCTGCAACGTCAGGGACGTGGCCTGCTCGCCCGACTGCCTGAATTGGACCGCGAAGGTTTCCTGCCGTGGGGCATCCGCCTCGCCAAACTTATGGACGACCTGCTGCGCCAACAAATCGAGCCGGACGATCTCAAGTACATGGAAGGCGAAGTTTCCCACTATGCCAGCGGATTGCTTGAGCAACTGAGCGCTATTCATCATGAGTACGTGTCCCGACTCTCCGTACGCGGTTGGACTACACCCGGACTCGATTGGCTCTTCGTAACGAAGAATATCGCAGATGTTGCG
>JAFLJT010000226.1 GCA_022712855.1 Pseudodesulfovibrio sp.
GTTGAAACCGGGCATTGTACTTCCTCCGGTTGAATGTTCAGCCATGTCCGTGCTGTCAGTGTCGGCAGTCTCGTCATGGCAACTATAATCGCCACCTTCTATGCGTATGGCCCATCCGTTCGTGAGTGCGGCAGCAACAGCGGTGCGTGCTTCCGAAAGCACACGGCTGAGTGTCGGACGGGATATGCCCATTAAGTCGGCAGCTTCCTGCTGCTGTTTTCCCTGATAATCCACCAAACGGAGTGCTTCGAATCCTTCAATCGAGACGATCTTTTGCTCCAACTCTCGCATGGGGATTCCCTGAGGCTTGAAGAACACTGCCTGTGGAACACCTTTCACGAACCGTTTTATCTTTCTTCGTCCCAATTTCTGACTCCAGTTGTATGAACGATTGTTCATATGACGATATGCTCATATGTGTTAGAGTCAAGCGAATTTTGAACATATGTTCATAAAAAGGAGGTGGGATGGTAAGTAAGTTGTTAAATTATTGTACTTATGTTGTTCTGGTTTTGTGTATTTGTGGGGTTTCTCTCAAGTTTGTCTGCGTTCACCCGCTTGACCAATCGATCAAATCAATCTGTTGGGATTTTATTTGCCCGTATGATTTTTAAGGTATATGGAAAGCTCTGAACCAAGGGAAAGGGATATCCAATTCAACGAGAGGATGCTAATTTGAGCTTTGAATTATTGGAAAAGTTTCGCGATCCGAAACTGAGCCGCAAGATACTAGATAAGATGGAGTCCGGGCTGACTAAAGACCTTCGTTTCATGGAGGTCTGTGGCACTCATACCGTAGCAATTTTCCAGAGCGGGCTGCGTTCGCTTTTGCCGAAACAGATTGTTCACTTGAGCGGCCCCGGCTGCCCGGTCTGTGTGACGCACGACTCCGAAGTCAACGCGTTCCTGGATCTGGCGGGCAAGGATAACGTCATCATGGCCACTTTTGGTGATCTGATGCGTGTCCCCGGCAGCAACAGCCGCAACCTGAAAAAAGCCCAGGCTGATGGCGCGCGCATCAAGGTTGTCTATTCTCCCATGGATAGCCTGAAGATTGCCAAGGAAAATCCGGGCGATCTGGTGGTCTTCATCGGTGTTGGTTTCGAAACCACGGCCCCGGCTATTGCCGGAACCATGAAAATGGCTCGTGAGCAGGGTATAACCAACTTTCGGGTACTGTGTTTTCACAAGACTATCCCCACCGCCCTTGAGGCGTTGTTGATGGATGTGCATTCCAATATCGACGGTTTTCTTCTGCCCGGTCACGTTTCCGCCATCATTGGTTTGGAACCGTATAATTTTATTGCCGAGAAATTTGGCAAGTCTGCTATTGTCACCGGATTTGAGCCGCTGGATATCCTCCAGTCCTTGTATCAGATGGTCGATTGGCGCAACAAAGGCGAAGCGCATGTGGTCAATAACTACAAGCGTATCGTCAACGATAAGGGGAACGCCACGGCACGTGGTATCCTTTATGAAGTGTTCGAGCAGACCGACGCCCTGTGGCGCGGTATCGGCAATATCCCCGGTTCCGGTCTGGAAATCAGACAGGAATGGGAACTGTTCGACGCGAAGAAGGAATTTGGCATCACCATTGAGGAAGGCGAAGCATTGCCTGGTTGCAAATGCGGCGACATCCTCAAAGGCATCAAGCAGCCTGACGAATGCCCGTTGTTCAAAAAGGCGTGTACCCCGGCCAACCCGGTCGGCCCGTGCATGGTTTCCACTGAAGGGAGCTGCGCCGCCTATTACAAATATAAATTGGATTAGATAATGAGTGATAAAGTCTTACTCGACTACGGCAGCGGTGGTCGCGCTTCACAGCGCCTCATCTCTGACTTGTTCCTGAACTACCTGGGCAATGACGAACTCAACCGTCTCAATGATGCGGCTGAGCTAGATATGTCCGGGCGTATTGCCATGTCTACCGACTCCTTTGTGGTGGACCCGATCTTCTTTCCCGGTGGTAACATCGGTTCTCTGGCCGTGCACGGCACGGTTAACGACGTTGCCATGATGGGCGCCATCCCGCGCCATATCACCTGTGCCTATATCCTTGAAGAAGGATTTCCCATGGACGATCTCGAAAGTATCGTTATGAGCATGGGGCATGCGTGCAAGGAAGCGGGCGTAACCGTCGTATCCGGCGATACCAAAGTTGTACCTAAGGGTGCGGTGGACAAGATCTTCATCAATACGACTGGTATTGGCGATATCATTGTTGACCCGGCTCCGAGTGGCGATGCTGCCAAGCCCGGCGATGCCGTGTTGATTTCCGGCACCATGGGCGACCATGGCCTGACCATTCTCGGTACGCGTGAAGGGCTCGATTTCGAGGCCAAAGTGGAAACTGACAGCGCATCCCTCAACCACTTGCTGGTCAAGCTGGTACAGGATCTGCCAGAGGTTCACGTATTGCGTGATCCTACTCGCGGTGGGCTGGCAACCACGCTTAATGAAATTACTTACAGCTCTAACGTCTGTTGTGAGCTGGTCGAAAATGATATTCCGGTGAAGGCCGAGGTTAAGGGCGGTTGTTCTATCCTCGGACTCGATCCGCTGTATCTTGCCAATGAAGGCAAGTTCCTCTGCATCCTGCCGCAGGAACACGCCGAAAAAGCGCTCGAAATCATGCGCGCCGACCCGCTGGGTAAAGGTGCCTGTCAGATCGGCACAATGACCGACGCCCACCCCGGCAAGGTCGTACTGATCACGCAACTTGGCGGTAAGCGGTTGCTCGGAATGCTCGAAGGCGAGCAATTGCCCCGTATCTGTTAGCGGACTGCATAGAGTACAAAAGAAAAGGCCACCGGATTTCCGGTGGCCTTTTTGTTGTTTAATAGATGAACTGGCTATTGGTTGCGTGCAGCCTTGCGTTCTTCAATAAGTGCGGCTGATTTCTGTGCGAGATAGGTGATCTCCGGCTTGGAGACCTGATCATCTGCACCGACTGTTTCGCCGCGATGGCGGAGTTTTTCGGTGATGAGTGAGGAGAACAGGATGACAGGAATTTCCTTGAGTACCGGGTCTTCCTTGATCTTCTTGGTCAGGTGATGGCCATCCATCATGGGCATTTCAATATCGGTGACAATGACTTCCACGAAATCTGTGATGTGGCGATCTTCTCTTTCTGCCTGTTCCTTGATTTCTTTCAAGCGATCCCAGCATTCTTTACCGTTGTTGGTCTTTTCTACTCGGAATCCGGCTTGGCCGAGCATGTCGCCGATCATTTCGCGGATGAGCGGGGAATCGTCGGCTATGAGTGCTTTGTATTGGTTGTCCGTGGTGAATTCAACATTGTCGTCGAACTTGAGACGCATATCCGGGTTGAGTTCGGAAACGATGCGTTCCAGATCGAGAATGAAAACGATGCGGTTGTCAAATTTGACCACGCCGGTGATGGAATCACTGGACAGGGCGGAAACATATTTGTTGGGCGCTTCCACATCTTCCCAGCTGATGCGGTGAATGCGGGTGACGCCGGAGACCATGAAAGCGGAGGTGACGCTATTGAATTCGGTGACAATGACTTTGGGGGGCTCGTTTTTCACGCGCTTCTTCTTGAGCCAGACGGAAAGGTCGAGTAGCGGGATGATCCGGGAACGCAGATTGAAGGCTCCCATGACTGATTCATGTGAAACTTCAGGCATTTCGGTGACATCAGGCATGCGGATAATTTCCAGGACTTTGGCGACGTTGACGCCATAGTAGCCCATCCGGCTCGGCCTGCGTCCTTCCTCGCCCTCAATGTCTTCCTGGTTATGCTCTTCATCGTCAGTTTCCTTGGGCTCTTCCTCAAGGTAGAACTCGACGATTTCAAGCTCATTGGTTCCTGCCTCAAGCAGGATATCTGTTGTCTCGGTGGCCATGGATAACACCGCTTCCTTTTGAAAAATGCGAAATTGTTCAGGACAAGTACTCTATTGAGTAACCCTTACTGAGGAATTTCGTCAATATGAGTTTCGTCAGAGATATTGGACGCCGGTTCAAGTTTGGCGATTACAGCCGCTGCTTCCTCAAGTTCTTTCCAATCCTTGCACTCCAGCAGAGAGGCTCGCAGAGCACGTATTCCCCGAAGCCCCTTGGCATAACGCGGGATGATGGAACGAATCTTTCTGAATGATCGGCCATCTCCTTCATATCCTTTAGTAAGCTTAATGTGTTCGCTCACAATTTTTGCCAGAAAGGCTCCATCACGCACCGGAAGAGGCTTCCCCTGGCGAAGAGCGACGAACCGAGCGTATATAGAAGGATCATAGAGCGCACCGCGGGCAAACATGATGGCGTCGATACCTGTTTCGTCGATACAGCGTACGCCGTCCTCCGCAGTAAAGAGGTCGCCGGAACCAACCACGGGGATAGAAACGGCTTCTTTCAGGAGTTTGAGCTTTGTCCAGTCTGCTTTGCCTGCGAACATCTGCCTGCCGTAACGGGGGTGCAAGGTGACCCAGTCTACGCCAACGTCTTCAAGGCGCTTGGCAAGCTCTATGTAAGTGTTCTCGCCCTTGTTGAAGCCGAGGCGGAACTTGACGCCGACACGGCCACCGTCGGGGTGCTCTGCGGCTTTGGCAACCATGATGGTCGCGAGGTTGACCAGTTTGTCAGGTTCCATCATGAGGGCTACGCCTGAGCCGGACTTGAGCACTTTGCGAACTGGACAGCCCGCATTGAGATCAAAATTTCTGTAGCCCATGCCAGTGAGCTTCTCCATGACCGGCTCAAAAAACTGCGCGTCGGCCCCGAAAAGTTGCAATACCATAGGATCATCTTCCGGGCAGGTGGCGATCAATCGTGTGGTCCCCACGTTCTTGAAAGCGAATCCTTTGACAGAAACCATCTCGGAACAGCAAACACCGCACCCATATTGTTTAGATAATAGTCGAAAAGGCAGATCGGAATATCCTGCCAAAGGAGCGAGCCACGGAGAGTCTGGTGTAATTTTAAACATAGTCATTGTGAGAAGCATGTAATTATAGATGATGGTGGAGTCAAAGGAAAAGGTTGGATTTTTTACGTGATAATGCCGAAAAATGGTGATATGGCTAGCTACGCGAATTGTTCTCTTGTTATTGGGGATTGAAAGCGTTCTTGGAGCAAGTGATTTTTTTTGAAAAAAATCATCGAACAGGGTTGACAAGATGACAGTTTCCAACTTAAACACGCCCCTCTTCGAGCGAACAACTTTCGGATTTCCCCTGGCTGGGAAAACGAAAAAAGGTCAATAAAAGTTCTTGCTTTTTGAAGTAGTGGCGTTTATAAACTCCGTTCGCCGTGAGCTGGCGTGGCTCAATTGGTAGAGCAGCTGATTTGTAATCAGCAGGTTGCGGGTTCAAGTCCCATCGCCAGCTCCAAATGAATTTCTTAAGTGGTGGGGTTCCCGAGTGGCCAAAGGGAACAGACTGTAAATCTGTCGGCGTACGCCTTCGGAGGTTCAAATCCTCCCCCCACCACCATTTTTTTCGAAGCCACGCTGTAGGAGACGGTCCCTTGAGGGCCGTTGGTGACTACGGAGAGTGAGCGGGAATAGCTCAATTGGTAGAGCATCAGCCTTCCAAGCTGAGGGTTGCGGGTTCGAGTCCCGTTTCCCGCTCCAGTTCTACTACTCTAAAAGTTACCTATACTCCTTATATACAGTGGTCAGTAATGCCCACTTTGTCAGCAGGTAGCACCCGTCCTCGAATCAGGATGAGGTCATCTGGTTCAAGGCCGGTTATGGATGAAAGCATCCATAACTTTATTAATTAGTATTTATAGTAATACGAACTTACAAAACTTTTACGTTTAGGAGGATCCAGCAATGGGTAAAGCTAAATTTGAGCGTACCAAGCCTCACGTTAACATCGGTACCATCGGTCACATTGACCACGGTAAAACAACTCTGACCGCAGCCATCACCAAGTTGGCATTCTTGGGCGGCAATGGCGAATACGTCGCATTCGACCAGATCGACAACGCTCCTGAAGAGAAAGAGCGCGGCATCACCATTGCTACTGCTCACGTCGAGTACGAGACCGATAACCGCCACTACGCACACGTAGATTGCCCCGGTCACGCCGATTACATTAAGAACATGATCACTGGTGCTGCACAGATGGACGGAGCAATCCTCGTCTGCGCCGCAACTGACGGTCCCATGCCCCAGACTCGTGAGCACATCCTGCTCGCTCGTCAGGTTGGTGTGCCCGCAATGGTCGTCTTCATGAACAAATGCGACATGGTCGATGACGAAGAGCTCCTCGAGCTCGTCGACATGGAAATTCGCGAACTTCTCGACAAGTACGAATTCCCCGGCGATGACACTCCTATCATTCAGGGTTCCGCTCTGAAAGCACTCGAGTGTGACGACAAAGACGATCCTGCAGCTAAATGCATCTACGAGCTCCTCGAAGCCTGTGATACTTTCATCCCTGAGCCAGAGCGCGACATCGACATGCCGTTCCTCATGCCTGTTGAGGATGTCTTCTCTATCTCTGGCCGTGGTACTGTTGTTACCGGTCGTGTAGAGCGTGGTGTCGTCAAGGTTGGCGAAGAAATCGAAATCGTCGGTATCAAGGAAACCATCAAGACTACCTGTACTGGTGTCGAGATGTTCCGCAAGCTGCTTGACCAGGGTCAGGCTGGCGACAACGTCGGTCTCCTGATTCGTGGCATCAAGCGTGAAGAAGTCGAGCGCGGACAGGTTGTCGCTAAGCCCGGCTCCATCAACCCGCACACCAAGTTCAAGGCTGAGGTCTATGTCCTCTCCAAAGACGAAGGTGGACGTCATACTCCTTTCTTCTCCGGCTACCGTCCGCAGTTCTACTTCCGTACAACTGACATCACTGGTGTCGTTACTCTGGACGACGGCGTCGAGATGGTCATGCCCGGCGATAACGCTACTTTCAACGTCGAGATGATTCACCCTGTCGCCATGGAAGATGGTCTGCGCTTCGCTATTCGCGAAGGTGGCCGTACTGTTGGTGCCGGTGTCGTCACCGCGATTGTGGAGTAACACATGCGTATTAATATTCAGCTGCAATGCACAGAGTGCAAGCGGAAGAACTACGCGACGCATAAGAACAAGAAGAATACTACCGGTCGTCTCGAAGTTAAGAAGTACTGTCCCTGGGACAAGAAACACACGCTTCACAAAGAGTCTAAGTAGTTTCGATAGTGCAGGGGTATAGTTCCAACGGCTAGAACGCCGGTCTCCAAAACCGGA
>JAFLJT010000199.1 GCA_022712855.1 Pseudodesulfovibrio sp.
ATCGACCAGATCATCGGCGAAATGAAAGCCGTGGCCGAGGGCGTCAAGACCACCAAGTCCCTCTATAACCTCGCCCAAAAGCTGAAAGTTGAATTGCCCATCACCGAACAGGTCTACAATGTGTTATATGAAGATAAAGACCCGGCCGAAGCAGTGAAGGAACTGATGAGCCGTGATCTTAAAGATGAGTAACCAAAGGAATCTAATGCGCCCGTTTTTTTTCACCCTGAGCCTCATGCTCGTTATGCTGCTGATAGGCTGCGCCAAACCGTGGACCAACCCGGATATTCCCAATGCCAAGCAGGCGGAATATCGGTTTGACAAGGACTCCACGGATTGTGGCATCGTCGCCAGCGGGCAATACCCACTGAGTAAGGATAAGCAGTTGCCCATCTATGAAAAGTGCATGGAAGACAAGGGCTGGGTCCAGCATCACAATAGCGAAAGGTTTTTCCAGAAAAATTAATCGCGTTCTGCGCAAAGGTGTGTCCTATGGATGATCGCCCGATTCTCGTTCTCGGTTCCACTGGTTATGTGGGTGGCCGACTCGTACCGCTTCTTCTTGAGCGGGGTCATCGGGTACGTACTGCCGGACGGAGCGTGGACAAGATTCTGGCCCGATCCTGGGGTGACAATCCCAAAGTGGAAGCGGTTCAGGCGGACATGCACGACGTGGTGAGCCTGAAAGCTGCGGCCAAGGGATGCCGCGCCGCCTTTTATCTCGTCCACTCCATGAGCCGCCCCAACCGCGACTTTGCTGCTCAGGAGCGCGACGCGGCCTACAACATGATGGAAGCCTCTCGCGATGCGGGCATGGAACGCATCATCTACCTCGGCGGTCTGGGCGAAGACTTTGACGACCAGCCTCTCTCCAAACATTTACGCTCGCGCGCCGAAGTGGGCCGTATCCTCACCCTCGGCTCTGCCAAGGTCACCACTCTCCGCGCCGCTCAGATCATTGGTTCCGGCTCATCCTCTTTCGAACTCGTGCGCTATCTGGCTGATCGACTGCCCGTCATGTTCGCTCCCAAGTGGGTGCGTACTCGGACACAGCCCATCGCCATTCGTAACGTGCTCGGCTATCTGGCCGGATGTTTGGAGAATGATGAAACAGCTGGGCTGACGCTGGATATCGGCGGGCCGGACATCCTCTCCTACGCGGAACTTTTTGTGCTCTATTCCGAAGTGGCGCGTATTCCCAAGCGGCGGGTTATTGCCATCCCGTTCCTGACGCCACGGCTTTCCTCTTTTTGGACGAGCTTCATAACCCCCGTGCCCATGACCCTTGTTCGTGCCCTGATCGAAGGGCTGCGAAACGAAGTCATCTGCCGCAATAAGACCATTCAGGAACTTGTGCCCCAGGAACTGCTTTCCTGCCGCGAGGCCATTCGTCGCGCACTGGAGAAGACGGAACACCAGAAGGTGGAGACCTGCCTGTTCGACGTGGGCAGCACCTGTATGCCGGAATGGGCATCGGCCAACGACCCCGATTATGCGGGCGGGACACGATTCGAGATGGGCTACAAGGCGCGACTTCAGGGTGACCCGAAAAAGGTCTGGGAGAAAGTGGAACGCATCGGCGGCGAACAGGGATGGTACTACGGCGATCCGCTCTGGCGGCTGCGAGGCCTCATTGACAGGATGCTGGCTGGTCCCGGCCTGTCTCGCGGACGTCCCCGTGGCGATGACTCTCCCCGCGTAGGCGACGCTCTGGATTTTTGGCGCGTGCTCATCAGCGACGAGGGAAAACGCTTATTGCTCCTGGCCGAAATGCGGCTGCCCGGCGAAGCATTGCTCGAATTCAAGCTCGACACCCATTGGGAAAATGCTGTGGATCTGTCCATGACCGCCAAGTTCCTGCCCAGAGGGCTGACGGGTATTCTCTATTGGTATGCCATGTACCCATTCCACATCCTGCTTTTCAGCAACATAATCAAGAATATTTCCAACCATGCGGGTACGCACATCTACGCCCGACCTGAACGGATTAAAGACAAATAATGACCCAAAAACTCCGCACCGGACGAACCACAGGCAGTTGCGCCACAGCCGCCGCCATGGCTGGGGTCATACATTTGCTTTCCGGCGAATGCCCGGCGTCTATCCATGTCCCACTGCCGCCGGGTGGTACGCTGGAAGTGCCCATCGATCGATATGAACCCACAGATATCGGCGTGCGTGTCACCGTCGTCAAAGACGGCGGCGATGATCCTGATGCTACTCACGGTCACGACATTCAGGCTGTGGTTACGCTCAATCAAACTGCGCCCGAACCGCTGACCATCACCATAGATGGCGGTCGGGGTGTAGGGCGCGCCACTTTGCCCGGACTGCCCATCAGTGTTGGCGAAGCAGCCATTAATCCGGTGCCTCGAAAGCAGATTGAAACAGGTGTGCGCCAAGCCGCCGAAGCCATGAAAACCGGCACCATTTCAGTCATTGTCGAAGTGCCTAACGGCGAAAAAATTGCACCTAAAACCTTGAACCCGCGTCTCGGAATCCTCGGTGGTATCTCCATCCTTGGCACGCAGGGTATCGTCAAGCCGTATTCCCACTCTTCATGGAAAGCAACTATCGAGGAAGGGTTGGATGTGGCCCGCGCTCAGAATCTGGACCATGCCATCCTCACTACAGGCCGCAGTTCCGAACGCCTCTATCTCGAAGCGAACCCGCACATGCCGGAACTGGCGCTCATTCAGGCCGCCGACTTTTTCGAATTTTCCATGCAGGCCGCAGCCAAGCGCGGTTTCACCCGCGTCACGTGGTCACTCTTTTTTGGCAAGCTCGTGAAGCAGTCACAGGGGCTTCCTTACACCCACGCGCGGACACATCCCATTGACTTCGATTATCTCGCCGACCAATGCGCCGAAGCAGGCTGTCCCATGCTGCACAATCAGGAAATCCGCACAGCCAATACCGCCCGGCAGGTGCTCGAACTCCTCGAAAATGACCCGGCCCGGCCCGCGCTGGTCGAGGCCCTCAAGCAGCGCGCAAAAAAAGCCGCCGAAGTATTCTCCGGCGGCGCATGCGCAGTCGATTACGCAGTCTTTGATTTTGATGGAACACGGCTCGGTTAGCCGCGTCTGAAATTTACTCGAAAGCCTTCTTGGCGGCATCGGCAGCATCTTCAGCGGCCTGATCCATCTTCTTGCCAGCTTTCTCCATGGTGCCTTCCTCGGAACAACCAAAGGTGGGAACCATCATGGCCAAAATACACCCGATCAGAATCAATTTTTTCCAAAGTTTCATATCAATCTCCTTATGTGTTTCGTTATAGACTACGTTTACACGACCTTTTCGGTCACGTCATTATCGTTGTTATCGGTTTTCCAACCTGCATGTCTGGCTGTAGTAGGCTGTTCCGTCGCCCATGTCGGTGGTCATTGGTTTGATGAGGATATTGGTGCTGTGGCCGTATTTCATCCAGCCTCCCCGGCGCATGACAACGGCGCGCGGGTGCATGTTTTTGAGGGTTTCAATCTGTACCTGCATAGCTCCGGACTCGGTGACGAGATACGCGTCTTCGGCGGGATTGAGCGCCCCCCAGGCGGGGTTCTGCTTGGAAACGAAAACTTGCGGAATACCGCGCTGGTCGGCTTCGGGGATTTGGGAATGTTCGTATTTTCCGCGCACGAGGGTCAGTAGTTGGAGCGGAAGTTCCGGGTCACGTTCCGGCTCGGCGGTCAGCTCTTCCGGGAACCGATAGAGGCCGTCGGGATGGGCAAACTGCATGCCCTCGAAGGCGACATATGGGTGGTTCACTTTGACGAAGCCGTTCTCGCGCAGCTCGTCGAGAGAGATGTCCGCTTTTTCCAATCCAGCTTTGAGACACTCCTCAGCTTCTGGAAAAATGAGCGGCGAGGCGAGCCGGGTGCCGAGGTCCTTCAAAATATCGAAGTCAAAACGGCACTGGCCGCGAGGCTCCACAGCCTTGGTGCAAAGGTTGACGTAGTTGTGCAGGAACGAGCCGAGCACGTCTTCGCGTTCGAACATGAGCGCGGGCGGCAGGACGACGTCGGCAACCATCGCTGTGTCGTTCATGAAGCCATCGACACAAACCACAAACGGTGTGCGGAAGGCATCGACCATACCGAGGCAATCAGGGCTTTGGTTGACGGCGTTGGTGCCATCGACCCAGATGAAATCGATGGGCGGGGCCGCTTTTTTAATCTCTTCCGCGATCTTCGGCATGAGTAATTCGCGGCGTTCCTCTGGTGCGTCACTCTCAACAAGATGCGCCCAGGTGCCGAGGTTTCGGCCCGATGAAATGTTGTAATAAACCCCGCCGCCAGAGACGCCGATGTTACCGGAAATCATGGCGAGGGCGTTGATGAACCGGACATTCTGCCCGCCGAATACATGGCGTTGCAGCCCCCAGCTGAGCAGCGTCGCGACATTCCCGGTATCAGCATACCAGTCGTAGATCATCTCCACGTCGGCGGTGGAAACTTCACACATATTGGTGAGTTCGCTCAGTTTGTAGCTATCAATAAGACCGCGCAGGGCGGGCCAGTTGGCGGAACGATTCAGCACGCATGGGTCGAAGTCGCCCGCTTCGAGGTAGAGCTTGAGTACAGCAGCGGCCAGAAAACGGTCGGTGCCGGGGCGGATGATGACGTTCACGTCGGAAAATTCTTCAGTGCCATCGCCACCGGGGGAGATGGTCAGCACTTCGGTGCCATTCTTGCGCGCTTTCTGGATCATCGCGAGCTGATGGATGGAGCAGCG
>JAFLJT010000112.1 GCA_022712855.1 Pseudodesulfovibrio sp.
TATCCCGTGTCCAGCCGATTACTGAAAGATTTGCAGGGTATGTTCCCGGCCGGTTCCGCTGGAGCCAGCTAGGGCGTGCATCTGTACTAATATTAAGGAGAATATCATGGCACGGATCACAGTTGAAGATTGCCTGGCTAAAGTCAGCAACCGTTTTCTCATTACCCAGATGGGTATCAAGCGCGTCAAACAGTACCGTGAAGGCTATGAGCCGCTGGTCGAAAGCAAGAACAAGGAAATCGTCAGCTCCCTGCGTGAAATCGCAGCGGGTAAGGTTATTCCTGATCAACCTATCGAAGAAATCAATCTTGCAGTCGACGGTTTCGGGGACGCTGATAAGTAATCATGGCCAAACGCGATTACTATGAAGTTCTTGGCGTCTCTCGCGAGGCCTCCCAAGACGAAATCAAAAAAGCTTATCGAAAGCAGGCGTTTAAGTACCACCCCGACCGCAATCAGGATGATCCTGAGGCCGAGCCAAAATTCAAGGAAGCTGCTGAGGCTTACGAAATCCTCGGCACTGCCGAGAAACGGCAAACCTATGACCGCTTCGGCCACGAGGGCGTAAGCGGTAACGGTTTCTCCGGTTTCTCCAACAACGAAGATATCTTCGGCGCTTTCAGTGATATCTTTGGCGAAGTCTTTGGATTTTCTGCTGGCGGCGGCAGGGGGGGCGGCAACCGTCCCAGACCTGGCTCTGACCTTCGCTACAACCTGGATATTTCGTTCAGGGAAGCGGCCAAGGGCGCAGAAGTCGATATCCAGATTCCCATTGAGCAGGAATGTTCCGACTGCGACGGCACAGGAGCGGCTCCCGGCACAACGCCGGAAATCTGCTCTCAGTGTGGTGGCTCCGGCACCATGCATCAATCTCAGGGTTTTTTCCGTATTGCTGTTACCTGTCCACACTGTCGTGGCGCAGGCAGCACCATTACTGATCCTTGTGACGAGTGCATGGGACGCGGCAGTGTCATCAAGGACAAGGACCTGAAGGTTCGTATTCCTGCTGGCGTGGACAACAACTCTCGGCTTCGTCTGCGCGGTGAAGGTGAGGGCGGACTCCATGGTGGTCCTCCTGGTGATCTTTATGTGGTCATCCGCGTTGAATCCGACAATGTGTTCGAACGTCAGGGACAGAACCTGATCATCAGCCGTGACATCCCGTTTGTGGATGCCACCCTTGGACACCGTCTTGAGGTGCCGACTTTGGACGAACCTGTGCACCTCGACATTCCCAAGGGAACACAGAGTGGCGAAGTCTTCAGACTGCGCGGCTTGGGTCTTCCTCATCTCGGTAGCGCTCACAAGGGTGATCTGCTGATTGAAGTCAAGGTCAAGACACCCACGGGTCTTAACAGTCGTCAGGAAGAGCTTCTCAAGGAATTTGCCGAGATCGAAGCTAAAAAATTAAGCACCAAGGCCAAAGGCTTTTTCAAGAAAGCCAAAAATAAGGTCATGGGAGAATAATATGGCTGATGGTTTTTCGCACATGGACGGTGACGGCAACGCACGCATGGTTGACGTTTCCGATAAGAATGACAGTCAGCGCACGGCCATTGTTAAATGCCTTGTGCGCCTTGCTCCTGAGACCTTGAACTTGCTCAAGGAAAACGCACTGCCCAAGGGCGATGTGTTGACCACGGCCAAGATTGCAGGAATTCAGGCTGCCAAGCGGACCGCTGACCTTATCCCTATGTGCCATCCGCTGCCCATCAGCTATGTGGACATTCGGTTTACTGTGAATGACGCTGACTCCACCATTGAGTTGGAAGCAGAAGTTCGCACCACGTATAAGACCGGTGTTGAAATGGAAGCCCTCGTGGCTGTCCAGATAGCTGCCGCGACTATCTATGACATGTGTAAGGCCGTGCAGAAGGACATCGTTATCGATGCCTGCCGCCTCGTGTACAAGAGTGGTGGTAAGAGCGGAACATTCAAAGCCGAATAGCTCACAGATATATCAATAGAAAAGCCGCTGTCCAAGGACAGCGGCTTTTTTTGTTTGGAATATTCTTACAGACTGTTCAAAAAGGTTCGAGTGCTAGGCGCAAAAAAGATTCAAGGACGATGCGTAGTTCCTCTACGTGAGGGTATGAATCTTTTGCAGCAACGACGCAGTCGGGGCTTTTTCAACAGTTTGGCTACCAGATGGTGCGGACATGCACTCCGGCTTCCTTCATGTGTTTTTTTAGATCCGGGATGGTGTATTCTCCGTAGTGGACAATGGATGCGATGAGTGCGGCAGTGGCTCGTCCTTCGGTCACGGCTTCCACCATGTGGTCGGGGTTGCCAGCGCCACCGGATGCGATAACCGGGATGGTTACGGAGTCGGCAACCAAACGGGTCAGTTCAAGGTCGTAGCCTTCCTTAACACCATCTGCATCGATGGAGTTGAGGCAGATCTCACCTGCGCCGAGCGCTTCGCCAGTCTTGGCCCATTCGATGGCATCAATACCCATGTGCTTGCGACCGCCGTGGATGACGATCTCAAAGCCGGATGGGATGTCTTTGGTCTTCTTAACCCGTTTAACATCCATGCCGAGTACGATGCACTGAGAACCAAAACGTGCAGCGCCTTCGCTGATGATGTCCGGGTTCTTGACCGCGCCCGAGTTGACGGAAACCTTTTCGGCTCCAGCCACGAGGACGTCGCGCATGTCGTCTACGGAGTTGATACCGCCGCCGACAGAGAAGGGGATGAATATCTCCGAGGCGACTTTCTCGACAACGTCGAGGAAGATACCACGGGCTTCATGAGAGGCGGTGATGTCGTAAAAAACGATCTCGTCAGCGCCTTCTTCGTAGTATTTTCTGGCGGTTTCCACCGGGTCACCGATGTCGACGTTATCCTTGAATTTGATACCCTTTGTCAGTCGTCCGTTACGAACGTCGAGGCAGGGAATGATGCGTTTACTGAGCATCGGCGGCCTCCTGGCAGTATGCGTAGAAATTCTTGAGGAATTGCAAGCCGGGGCGTCCTGATTTTTCCGGGTGGAACTGGACAGCCCATAAACCTTTCCGACCATGCACAGAGCAGAAATCGATGCCGTAACGCGTGGTGGCGATGACGTAATCGGAGTCCGGTGCAGGGAAGTAACTGTGGACGAAATAGAATTCCGAAGCAGGATCAATGCCTTCGAACAGTTCGCATTCGGTTTGCAGATCAACCTGATTCCATCCCATGTGTGGAACACGAATGGTGATGTTCTCGTAATCTACCCAGGACGGATTGAAGAGGCGGCACTCACCGGGAATTACTTCCAAGGTTTTGGTGTCGTTCTCTTCACTATAGTCGAGCAGAATCTGGCAACCGACGCAGATGCCGAGTACCGGTTTCTTCTGTTCGATCAATCCCTTGATAACGTCATCAAGTCCGGCGGCATGGAGTTCAGTCATGGCTTGGCCGGCTGCGCCGACACCAGGAAAGATGATGCCACTGGCACTATTCAGTTTTTCAGGATCGTTTGTAATTTCATTGGGGATTCCGAGATGTTCCAATGCTCTGTGAACACTGGTCTGGTTTCCCGCTTTGTAGTCGAATATGGCGAGCATAGTCCCTCCGCTGAATGTGTCTTCATTAAAGGAACTAGTAAAAAAGAATGGGGAAAACAAGGGGTTTTTTCGATTTGGGCCATTTGTTTGCTGACCAATCAATAATGGAGTGAACTATACTGGTTAATTATTTTGCCAGTACTTTGAGCAGGAGGTCTCCGGTAATGGGGCCGAGTTTACGGCCCAGTCCTTTGAGACGGATGGGTCGGCCAACAACAAAGTCGCGGGGCAGAGTGACCTCAATTGTCTTCGGCCCTTCTAAGGGTTTAAGTGGTAGAAAAAATAGAGGCAAGAAAACGATGGCGGTAAATGAACCCCGAAAAATGAGTATGCAACGTATCCTTCTGGCTGAAGATGATGATGATATGCGCGGCTTTTTGAAGCGCGAATTAAAAAAGGCCGGTTATGATGTTGTGGCATTCGGCAATGGGCTGGAGGCTTATGAGCGATTGTGCGAAAAGCCTTTCACATTGCTGTTAACGGATATTGTGATGCCGGAAATGGATGGCATCGAGCTGGCCCGCAGAGCTGCCGAATTTGATCCTGATATCAAGATCATGTTCATCACCGGTTTTGCTGCCGTCGCTCTTAATCCTGACAGTAAAGCACCAAAAGACGCCAAAGTGCTTTCAAAACCGTTTCATTTGCGCGATCTGGTGGATGAAGTCGAGCGCATGGCAAAAGAAGATTAGCGGTTTTTTTGCCTGAAATGATTTTGCCGCGCAGATGATCGAATTGTCTGCGCGGAAATGTGTTTCCTCGCTTGCACTTTACCTTCATACCCGATATAGAAATCCCTTCAACAGATTTACGAAGCTTTATCGATGAATTCGTTGAGGGCGCGTAGCTCAGTGGGAGAGCACCTCGGTGACATCGAGGGGGTCGTAGGTTCAATCCCTACCGCGCCCACCATTAAAAACCTTGCCGGTTTTTGAATTGACGATAACGCGATCTAAAAATTTCTATAAACGCCTCATTCGGGGGTGTTGCGGGAGCGCCGCCGAGAACGGGCCAAGCAAGTTAAAAGTGAAGTCAAGCGACATGAAGATCAGGAATTCTCTTAAATCACTGCGCGGACGTCATCGCGATAATCGCATTATCCGCCGTCGTGGTCGCCTTTATATCATCAATAAAACGAATCCTCGTTTCAAGGCTCGCCAAGGTTAGTTTGGGCTAGTCATTGTCTTTTTGAGACAGGCCGAAACGTGATTTATTGATATATTATGCAGCACATTCTGCCCTTTTGCGGGGTTGGGTGTGTTTTCGCGTTCTGTCTCCCGCTTTCAAACCTGTGACTCTGGCGCAACGATTTTTGGCTTATGGACAGGAAAGCTTCGTAAAAAAACTTGAAATTAGCCAGTTTTATTGACCTACCCTTATTTGTGCCGGTATCTTTGATGCATGAAAAACGGCGAATCACGTGCCCGTTTGTATCTCGTCGGTCATATAGGCAGGGTGGCAGTTTTGAGCCTATGCCTTTTTGTAATGCTTACCCAACAAATCAATGCTGGCCCGGTGGCCGGGCCCTCGGCTCCCTTTTCGGGATATATCGCCGATAGCACTCCTTTGACCATGATGGATCAGGGCACTGTGATTTCCTTGCCCGAACACATGACGATCAAAGAGCGCAAGCCTTTGCTTGATCGGCTCTATCGCCGCTTGCGTGGTGCCTCGTCAATTCAAACCGCCAAGCCGATTGCCGATGCGATTGAGCAGGTCTGGTTGACGTCCGGGGACGACAATATCGACTTCATCATGCAAAATGCCATTCTGGCCATGGAACAAGAAGATTTCGTGGTTGCCGAAGAGCTGCTTGATCGCGTGATCGAATTGCGGCCTCGCTATGCGGAAGGCTGGAACAAACGTGCGATGGTACATTTCATGAAAAAGGAATTCGAAAAATCCTTGATGAAATTGCGTCACACATTGGCACTAGACGCCAAACATTTTCAGGCTTTGCACGGGTTGGCGCTCGTCATGCAGGAAATTGGTGATCGTCGCAGTGCCCTGCAGGCTTACCGTGTCTTGCTGCACAATCATCCCCAGTTTTCAGAAGCGCTTGAAGCGATCAAGGAACTTAACCGTGAAGTGAACGGTCAAGATACTTAGAGCGTTTTGCGCTCACTCGCAATCATTCCAGCTGACATTTTTGCTCCGTTTTCGGCGTCAAGAAATTTGAAAATATCCAGATATATCCTGCATTTCTTGACTTGAAACCGAAACAAAACTGCTCAGCTGTTTCTGACTCCGAGTGAACGCAAAACGCTCT
>JAFLJT010000090.1 GCA_022712855.1 Pseudodesulfovibrio sp.
TGAGTTGAGCAAGGATTTCGAGGATGAAATCTTCGAGCAGGCACAGGAAGCTATCAATGAAGCCGACGCCATTCTCTTTGTGGTTGACGGCAAGGAAGGACTGACACCGCTTGATGAACAGGCTGCCGAGATTGTGCGCCGTAGCGGTAAGCCGGTCATGATGCTCGTCAACAAGGTTGATGGCGACGAGTATGCGGCGCAATCCACCGCTGAATTTCATTCCCTTGGCCTTGAACAGCACCCAGTCTCCGCAGCTCACGGCTATAATCTTCGTGAAGTTCGTGACTATGTGCGCGATTTTGTCATTGAGCTCAATTTCCCGGAAGAAGAAGACGATGGTATCGAACGCGGTCTGAAATTGACCATGCTCGGTCGTCCCAACGCGGGTAAGTCTTCCATCATCAATGCCATCATCGGTCGGGATCGACTTATCGTTTCTGATGTGGCTGGCACCACCCGTGATGCCATCGATGTCACCTTCGAGAAGAAAAATAAGCGGTACACGTTTGTTGATACTGCGGGTGTCAGGAAGCGGGCAAACATTCAGGAGCATCTTGAAAAGATCAGTGTTATCAGGGCATTCAAGAATTCAAAACGTTCTGATGTCACCATCCTGACCATCGATATGAGCTTGGGCGTCGGTCGTCAGGACAAGCGCCTCATTGAATTTCTCGCTAAAGATAAGATCCCGTTTATCATCGTGGTCAACAAAGCTGATCTGATTCCTAAAAAAGAGACCAACATGGTTCTTGAAGCATTCCGCCAGGAACTTCGGATCATCCCGCATGTACCCATCGTTATGACCTCGGCACACAAGGGTATTGGTATCGGTAAGCTGCTGCCCATGGCTGAGGCCATGCGCAAGGAATGTGAAATTCGTATTGGTACCGGTGTTCTTAACCGCTCGCTGGAATCTGTGCTGATAAAATTGCAGCCTCCAGTTGTTAAACGCCGCAGAGCCAAGTTTTTCTATGTCACTCAGGCGGACGAACCTGTTCCGACCTTTGTGTTCTTTTGCAATAACCACGAACTCGTCAAGACATCGTATGCTCGCTATCTTGAGAACCAGTTCCGCAAGATGCTCGGCATCAAGACTGCGCCGGTGAATATTGTTTTCCGCTCCAGTCATGATAATACGGTGAAAGAGAAGGGCCGCGGTATTGGCGCCATGGGCAAACGCGGTCCCGGTCGCGAGCGCATGGGTGGAGCCAAGACGCGCCGCCACGAGACCAAGTATAAGAGTCTGAAGAGCAAGCGCCGCAGAGCAGATAAAGAAGAAGAAGAAAAAGCGACAAAAAAGCGTAAATAACGACCATCTTTATTGACAAAGAACCGTCGAAAAGGGTAGATCGTCTTTCCTCGACAAAACTGATGGAAACATCACTGAATCGAGACAGGAGAAGTGGCCGAGTGGCTGAAGGCGCACGCCTGCTAAGCGTGTATGGGGCGTTAAACTCCATCGAGAGTTCAAATCTCTCCTTCTCCGCCAGTAAAATCAAGGGGTTACAGTGAAAACTGTAACCCCTTTTTCGTGCCTTTTGGTGTGCTATTTAGTGTGACCCGCACCAAGTGGCGCACGCTAAAACTGTTCCCAATGCCCTGTTTATTAATACTTGTTTAGCAATGGTAGTTCGAGATTAGCATTTGTTGACTCTTGAACTGATACCTTGCTCAAATAGAGGCATATATGGTTCCGAAAAGAACTGGTGTTGCTCTTTAGTGATGCGCGTAGAGGGGGCTTCTGTATTTGTACTGATCTTGATAGCCTGTTCGCAAAATTCAACGACCATGGGAATGATTTCCTGATCGGAGTCGCTACAGTAGCTTTCCCGGTGTTGAGGAGTGAAGCGTGAAATTCTGCCGTCCGGGTGGACAGCTTTGAGGCGGCTCAAGGTCGTGGTCACACAGGCGATATCCCCTTTATCGTCGAGCACAAGAGAATTAGTGTCGCCATTCACGCCGATTGCATCCGGATCATAGGCCATGATCTCTCCGGCAATGGTCTTCACTGGGGTTGGTGTGGCCGGTTCCAGTGATTGAACTGTGCCGTCCGGCGCAAAGCTGATGCCGATGCGCGCTTCCATGCTTCCTGCTCCGGTTGCTATGGTAACTGTCTCTCCGGGCCATAAGGTGATGCTGCGCAGCGCCTCATTTTCGTAAAAACTCAACCCTATAAGCCGGGCTGCTATCGTTCCCGCCGGGGTGCGTATGGCCACAGGTTTGGCCAGTCCCAACTCATCTGTCTCTCCCCAATATCCTGAAAGCTTCCCGTTGAGTGGGAAGATCCGCTTCAACAATCCATTCTCATGGAAAGTGACCAGCTCTGCCGGAATATCGCCCACGGGGGTGGTGATGGTGGTCTGCTTTTCAAGTGGCAGTGATTTGGGTGTGCCGTTGGAATGAAAGACTACTGGCAGGAGTTCTTTTTTGCGCAGCTCGTCCGTAGTATGTTGGGGGATCAGTTCGCCGTATTGCGTAATGATAGATTGCATGGTGTCTCCTTGTGAATGCTTGATGGGCGCGGGGCTGGGGCTGATGGTCTGTATTTGGTTTCGCTCTGTTTTCCGATGAAGAGAAGGGCAGCGGCCTTTGAATAGGCGAATTGGAAGGATGCTCCAACACTCTTACCAAAGGCGAGTTTCGGCTTGATGCTGGCATATGAATTTGGTGGCGATCAGCGCCTCCTCGGCTTGCAGGCCGTAAGGGGCGGTCTTGGGATTGGCAATGGTGATGCGGCGGGCTGCTTCCGATAAAACAGCTTCTTTCCAGTTGGGCATGGATACCAGCTCAGTCGATGCAGACCAGGCGACAATGTGCCCCCTTGCGTAGATGGCTGGAGCAAAAGCCTTTCCTTCATCAAAGAGAAGGTGGGGGCGCTTTGTGTCGGCAGCAAAAAACAGATCATAGGGTGCGCCATTTTTGATCTGGCCGTAGAGCATCCCGGTGGAACCGAATGAGCAGGTGACGTTAACGCCAGTCTCCTTTTCGTATACTTCAACAAGTTCCTTCATGGCCGAGGTGAAATTGGCGGCACAGGCTATGGAAAGTGATTTGGCATTGGCCGTGCCTGCCATGAAACACAGCCAGCAGAATATGAGGGACGATCTTTTTAGCAGTCGCATGAGGTTCCCTTTGCTCAATTCATTTTTGTCAGGTCGGTCAATTCTTGCGTGGTCAAAGGGCGTTCGAGCTGCCAGGAGAGTTGTTTAACCGCTGTTACAAGGTCCGGGATTTCCTGTTTCGAATATGGGATTTTGTTTTCTCCGAGAGCGTTGATAACGGCCGCACGTCCGCTTTTGCCGCCCACCGCGACAGTGCGGTTTGCACCGATTGTGTCGGGATTATACGGCTCGAAAAGTTCCGGTGATTTACCAAGAGCGTGGGCATGGATGCCTGATTCGCAGGCAAAGATATCCTTGCCCGCAATGGCTTTCGTGCGGGGGATCGGAACACCGGCAGCGTGGGACACGAAATCACAGAGTTTACGAAGTCCATCAGTTTGATACGCATATCTTTGCTCCTTGAGGGTAAGGTATGTTGCCAGTTCTTCGGTCGCTGCGATGCCGGAGCGTTCGCCGATGCCGAGGACGCTGCAATCGGCGTAGTGAGCACCAGAATCAAGGGCAGTGATCGCGTTGCCACTGCTCATGCCGAAGTCGTCGTGGCAATGGACTGCTATTTCGGTGCCGATTTGCTGTCTGAATGACAGAACCAGCTTTTCCATTTTCAAAGGCGTGAGGATGCCCACCGAGTCGGCAAGCCGGACGCGGGATGCCCCCATGTCTTCGGCAAGTTGTCCCGCTGTCAGGGCAAAGATAGTGTCGGCTCGTGAGACGTCTTCCAGCCCGACGGATACATATTCAATACCAAGGAGTCCGGCCGTGAGAACGGTTTGGGTGAGGCGTTCCAGCAGCCCCTCACGGTCGGTTCCAAGGCGTTTATTTATATGTAGATCAGAGACGGGGACGCCGATGTTAACCCGGTCCACATTAAGGGCGGCAGCCTTGCGGATGTCTGCGCCCCGGCAGGGCGACCAGACGCTCAAGGCGGTTTTCCCGGTCATGGGACGGATGCGCTTAACAAGTTCTTCCAGGCCTTCCTGGCCCACCCAGCCAATTTCAATTTCGTTCACACCAAGGGCCAGAAGGCCTGAAATGATTTTAACCTTTGTCTCTATAGTGAAGTATGCACCGAACAGCTGTGCGCCTTCTCTAAGTGTCGTATCGATGAGCATGGTTGAACTCCTTGAAAATCATTGAAAGATGATTCCTCTTGAGCACGATCAGTGCCAAAACTTCCCATCCTCCTATCTGCCTGAAATCAAACGATAAAAAATGAGATCGTTCTATCCATGTCGAACCTACAATTTTGTAGGCTCCTACACTTTTGTGCGTGCATTTTGTGGTTTCCTACACTTTTCGTAGGTAGGCTTTGTTGGGGAGATTTTAATGAAAAGTCAATCTTAACAGGCGTTTGTGATGATGTTTCGCAAATGGCACGCACTTTGCCTTAGGGAGTCTCAGTAACGCAAACAAAAACCATGGAGGAGAAAATCATGAGGAAAATAGCGATTTATGGAAAAGGCGGCATCGGCAAATCCACTACCACACAGAACACCGTGGCCGGATTGTCAATGATGGGACGTAAAGTCATGGTCGTCGGCTGCGATCCCAAGGCTGACTCCACTCGCCTGTTGCTCGGTGGCCTGGCGCAGAAGTCCGTTCTCGATTCCCTTCGTGAAGAAGGCGAAGACGTGGAACTCAATGATATCCGCAAGCCCGGTTACGGCGACACGTGGTGCGTTGAGTCCGGTGGACCTGAGCCGGGAGTCGGCTGTGCTGGTCGAGGTATCATCACTGCCATCAACATGCTGGAAAATCTCGGTGCCTACGAAGAATCCGAAGCTCTGGACTACGCCTTCTACGATGTCCTCGGTGATGTTGTCTGTGGCGGGTTTGCCATGCCCATTCGTGATGGTAAGGCAGAGGAAATTTATATCGTCGTCTCCGGCGAGATGATGGCCATGTATGCGGCCAACAACATCTGCAAGGGCATCATGAAATTCGCTCAGTCCGGTAGCGTGCGCCTTGGCGGTCTCATCTGCAACTCCCGAGCTGTCGACAACGAGAAAGAGATGATCGAGGAGCTGGCCAAGAAGATCGGCACTCAGATGATCTACTTCGTCCCCCGCGACAACGACGTCCAGCGCGCAGAGATCAACCGCAAAACCGTCATCGAATGGAATCCCGAAGTTCCCCAGGCTGATGCCTACCGTGGACTTGCCAAGGCCATCGACGAGAATGAGATGTTCGTCATCCCGAAACCGCTTGAGATCGAAGAACTTGAGCAGCTCTTGCTCGACTTTGGCCTCATGGATGC
>JAFLJT010000079.1 GCA_022712855.1 Pseudodesulfovibrio sp.
TGATGTCGTAGACATCGATGTCGGAGAAAATTTTGAACAGAACGCCCTTGCCTTCCATGACAGGCTTACCAGCTTCGGGGCCGATGTTGCCAAGACCGAGGACGGCGGTTCCGTTGGAGACGACAGCAACGAGGTTACCTGTGTTGGTGTACTCGTAGACCTTTTCGGTGTCTGCGTGAATTTCGCGGCATGCTTCTGCAACGCCGGGGCTGTACGCCATGGACAGATGCTTCTGGTTATCGCACGGCTTGATGGAGATGACTTCCAGCTTACCTTTGCGTTTGTCGGAATGATAATCCAGTGCTTCCTGCTTCGTGAATAATGCCATGGTCGTCTCCCTTATAAATTCAATTTAAGGACATAATCGCGCAAATGAACCCGCTTTGTACGGTGGATTTTCACCCCCCGTCAAGTATAATTCCCCTTGTACACCAACGCTTTCCAGATGATTTGGGCCCACCTTAATCAAATACTGGTTGAGCGTCCAATCAAATCAAGTGTTTGTAGAAAGGCCCGCCTCAAAAATGGGGCGGGCCGAAGATTGTTATGGACTAGCTCTTCCCTTCGCTCTTCAAGCCTTTGGCGGCAAGTTTAGCTGCAAAGTCAACGGTAGACGAAGGGATATCGAGTTTGTCTGTCTCGTCATTGCTTGGTGTTTGTCCGGGCATGTTCAGGAGCGATCGTCGTACATCCACAAAGGTGGGGAGGATTATTTGTTTCAGGTTGTCATCGGGAACGCCTTCCAGTCGTGTGGCAACCTTCAACAGACCAGCTGATTTTTCCGCGCTCGCAATTTGGTCC
Organism: Pseudodesulfovibrio sp.; assembly: GCA_022712855.1. Lineage (GTDB taxonomy): Bacteria > Desulfobacterota > Desulfovibrionia > Desulfovibrionales > Desulfovibrionaceae > Pseudodesulfovibrio. The sequence goes on from JAFLJT010000079.1 coordinate 802, forward strand.
ATGAAAAAACTGGTTTGATTTCTGATTTTCCCTTCATGCCGGAAGAGGGCCGTACCTATGGAGAGTGATACAATGACGGGTAGGTAGAGTGGGATGAAAGACCAGAATGTGGCATCTTTGTTACAAACAACGCCTATGGCCGCCCTGAATGCCGGGAAAAGAGCAAAGGCGAGGATGAAGAGAATGGCAACACCATACGATCCAAGGCTTAGCCCCGTCAGCCATTTAGAAAGGGTATCGTTCTTTTCTTTCTCACTGTATGCGGTATTGGCCAACTCCAGCATGATTTTGGCGGCACCTTCAACAGCACTATTGGTTAGTAGCTCATTTTCCTCTTCAAGAGCTTTGGATTGTTCTACGGCTTTTTCTAATTTTTGGCGTGTGTCCTCAGCATCTTGTGCGGCACTCTTGAGGTCAGCCTCAAGCATTTCCATTTGTTTTTGGAGTTCTGTCGCTTGCTCTTCGCTGGATGATGCCTGTTCCAGTTTGCTTGAAACGGTATGGAGTTCTTGCTTGAGCTTCCGTTCACGTCGTTCAGCGTCATGAAGTTCTTGTTTTAGACCATTTTGGTTTTCACCCAATATTAGGTGATCTTTTGGCAGTATTGCATTTCGAAGGTATGCGTTCTCAAGATTTGAGCTCGCAAGAGATGCGCCCGCAAGGCTTGCGCTTTCGAGGTATGCGCCCTCAAGGTTTGCGCTTACAAGGTATGCCATTTCAAGGTCTGCATCTTTAAGATTTGCATTTCTTAGATTTGCTAAACTTAGATTTGCGCCTACAAGAACTGCGCCCTCAAGGTTTGCACCCTCCAGAGATGTATCTACAAGGCTTGCGTTTCTAAGGTTTGCACTTTCAAGGTATGCGCCCCTAAGGCTTGCGCCCCTAAGGTTTGTATCTTCAAGGTTTGCGGACCTAAGAATTGCACCCCTAAGGATTGCGCCCCTAAGGTTTGCGCCCCTAAGGTTTGCAAATTCAAGGTCTGCTCTTTCCCCTTGCGCTCCATCGCTCTCAAGCCACAAGACGTGTGCATCAAGAACAGCTTTCAACTCTACTGGTGTGATTTCTCTTAATTCAGGCATAGTGATGCCTATATACCACCAAAGAAGACAAGCAACAATGTGGAATTACGGCAACAACCGCGACGGAATATCCAGCCCTTGTTCTTTCCAGAAACGGACTGCGCCGGGGTGGAGGGGGATGGATGCGCCCTTTATGCCGCTGATGATGGACATGTTTTTGGCGGCCTTGTGGGCGGTGACCATATCTTGGAGACCTTGGACGGAATAGATTGTTTTGAGGCAGAGGTAGACGATGTCTGCGTCGAGGGATTCGCTGGCGCACCAGAGGGATGCGTCTTCAAATGTCGTGACTGCTTTGTCTTGGCCTGTGTAGGTTTCTGCCGGGATTTCTACCTCGGAGTAGAATGGGTAGATGTCGTAAAAGCCGGATTCCAAGGCGTCTTTGTGCAGGTTGAGTAGCGCGATGTTTGTGCGGGAAGAAGCCTCTATTATGGAGGAATTGGGATAGCCGACCAGCACCCAGAAGGCGTCGATCTTTTTGTCGGCAAAATCAGCGGCGGCCTGAGAGTAGCCATGGTTACGGTGATCTATCTTGTCCCAGAGGCCGAGGTGTTTGAAAAAGCGTTCTGCCGACAGGGCTGCGCCGGAACCGGGATTGCCGATGGCCACGATCTTGCCCTCCAGATCAAAGGCGGACTTGATGCCGGAATTCTTGCGAACGACCAGCTGGGCTGGTGCACCATACAGGAAGGAAACGGTGCGCACTTTATCATAATGGGTGGTATCGCCCGGCAATTGGCCGTTACGCCCGAGGAAGGCGTCGCCGGAATAGACGATGCCGACATCAATGCCGTTTTTGTTCAGGGTGCGTAAGTTCTCTGCCGAGCCACCAGAACCTTTGGGTGAAACGTCGAGCCAATCGTATTTTTTGGAAATCACGGTTGCCATTTTGTTGGCGAAAAAATTGAAGGTGCCGCCCGTGGGACCGCCGCCAAACGCGAGGAGTGTTTTCCGCATTTCCTGATCGGTATCACCAGAATCCTTGTTCTCGGATGCGGGTTCTGAAGAGCACCCCAAAGCGGCCAGCAGAATGCAGGCAACCAAGAGTGTGAGAAAAATATTCAGGGGTCGTTTCACTATTCCTCCAAAAAACACGCTAACTCAACTATCTAATGATGCCCCACGCAGTATGCAATTGGTATGATTTTTTTGCGAAGGTTCGTGTTTATTTCTACATATCACAAAAAAGAGGCCCGGATTGTTCCGGGCCTCTCTGTTTTCTGTGTGAAGGAATGACTAGGCAGCGGCCGAGCCGAAGCCGAGCATCCGCTTGAGCGGGCGGAACCAGATGAAGCTCATGAACCAGGCGTAGCAGAATACTACAATGGTTATGATTGTGAACCACATGGCGATCATCGCGGGCGTGTCATTTAATGAGTATGCCGGGACATAAGCAAAGAGGAACGGCGACAGGTACAAGTACTTGGCGAACTTGAACGAGGTGAACGCCGTGCGCCACATGTTGGCCCCTGCGATGGTTGCACCAGCAAACGCTGCGATACACACCGGCGGGGTGATGTTGGAGTCCTGAGACAGCCAGTACACGATCATGTGGGCAGCAACTTCGTTAACGCCCAGGTGAGTCAGCGCCGGGACGGCGACAACTGCGGTGATCAGATAGGCCGCTGTGACCGGAACACCCATGCCGAGCACCAGAGATGCCAGAGCGATGAGGAAGATGGTCGCAGGCAGGTTGCCGTTTGCCAGCTCGATAACGATGTCGGCAAAGGTCAGGACCAGACCGGAGTAAGTCAGCACACCGATGATGATGCCGATGACTCCGACGGTTGCGCCGATTTTAAGCGAGTTGATGGTGCCTTCGCGAGCCGCTTTGACAAAGCCGCCCAGTTCGTCCTTCATGCCGTCCACGGTCTGTCTGCGGTAGGCATACAGAGCGGCTGCGCCGATGAGGCCGTAGAGCAGCAGGATACGACCGGACAGGAACGGCTTGATTGCTTCGACTGCGCCTTCGCCGCCGACATAACCGACAATTTTGACCAACCAGGGGCACAGGACCATGAAGGTCATGATGATCAGGATGGTCGGGTCAATGCGCTGGCCGTCATCCTTGAAGGAGAGGCCGATACATGTGGCCAGACCGACGATGGCGGAATAGCCGGGGGAGTAACCCGCGAGCATGAATATGGTGATGAAAATGAGCGGCAGTGTGTAGAGCCACTCTTTTC
>JAFLJT010000196.1 GCA_022712855.1 Pseudodesulfovibrio sp.
CAAATCTGTACACGGTCTTCCACGGTCAGCCCGGCCAGTTCGTAGCAGCGGGCGAACATGTCTTTCCATGTGTCGATGTCGTTTTGGGTGTAGGCGAGAATTTTACGTTTACCGGTGGTGCCGCTGGAGCCGTGAATACGCACTACGTCGGATTCGGGTACGGACAAGAGCGGCATGGGGTAGCCATCTTTGAGGTCATGGGCCGTCGTAAACGGGAGCTTTCGAATATCGTCGAGTGTCTGTATATCACTGGGAGAGATGCCCGCGCCTTCCATGGTTGATTTATAGAACGGGCTGCCGTCAAAAGCATGATTGGCGGTCCACTTCAGACCTTCGAGTTGTTTGTCGGCAATCTGTTCTTCGGTCAAATCAGGTATAAAACGGCGGCTCATGGAAGCTCCTTATGAGATATAACGTCCGACGCTCTTGTCTCGCGACGGTAAATTCGATAGCTGTAGAGAGAGATAATGTCTCGCGGTATTCATGCAGCAAAAGCGGTAATTCTTCAAGTCAGTAAGGTAATTTGATGGACATCATTCCACTGTGGATTTTCTTTCTCATCGCAGCCGCCCTCGGCCTTGAACTGGGCGGGCTTGCCACCATTTTTATCCAACGCTGGATTGATGAAGCCCCTATTCTCAAACCGGGCCGTTCCCAATGCCCATCATGTCAGTGCAAACTCTCATGGCACGACACCATCCCGCTCCTGAGTTATTTCCTGCTCAAAGGGAGATGCAGACATTGTGAAGCCTCCATTGGCGGCCAATACATGCTGGTGGAAATTTCCTGCCTCGCATGGTCGCTGGCGTTGGCTTACCTCTACGGCCCGTCCCTCGCCTGGGGCATCTATCTGGTCCTCGGCACCCTGCTCATCGCGGGTAGTTTCATCGACTTTGAGACGTTCCTGTTGCCCAATCGTATTACGCAGGGTGGCACCGTTCTGGCCCTGTGCGCCAGCTTCTTCCTCCCGCACCTCGGCTGGCAGGACGCCATAATCGGCTCGCTTTTCGGCGGCATCTTTTTCTGGGTATTACAACAAGGCTACCGACTCTGGCGAAAAGAAGAGGGCCTCGGCACCGGCGACGTCAAACTCATGTACATGATTGGCGCCATCACCGGTCTGTCCGGCCTGCCGTTCACCATTCTCGCAGCAGCCATCACATCCGCCCTTGCCAGCATCATTTATATGCTCCGTCCCGACGGTGAAGGTTTCAAGACCCGTATCCCGTTTGGCCCATTTCTCAGCCTCGGCTGCATGCTCTACGTTCTCTATGGCGAACAGGCCATGCGCTGGTGGATGACGCAGTAAAGCCCTCGCGCGCCAAACTTGCAACCCACTCAACTATACTATAATCCAATGCGCACCATGGACACACCAAACCAGTCATACACCCCACGCCTCGACGTCATCGCCTTTGCGATCATCGCCATATCCTTTGCCGTGCGTTACTGGTTCGTGGCCTCCGGGCAGCTCAACCTTGTTCAGGACGAAGCCCAATACTGGGACTGGATCCGCCGCCCGCAACTTTCATACTACTCAAAAGGCCCGCTCATCGCCTGGGTCATCGCCACATGGTGCGAAGTCTTTGGCAACACCGAACTCGGCGTCCGCTTTGGCGCTGTTATCGGTATGACAGGCATTCAAGCCGCACTGTATATCGGCATTTCCCGCGTCTGGCGCGAGCACAAGCTGGCGCTCTACGTCCTGTTTGTGGCAGCCACCATCCCGCTGCTCAACGGCCTTGGTATCCTGATGACCACGGATAACCCGCTCATCTTCTGCTGGACCGTTGCTTTCTTTGCGCTCTCGGCGGCCACCCGCAATGCTCCCGATAAGAAGGTCTCCAACTGGCCGTTCGTTATCATCGCCATCTGCCTGGCCGTGGGTATCCTCGCAAAATATATGATGCTCGCTTTTCTCGGTCTGGGAACGGCCTATGCCATCATCCTGCACCTGCGCGGCCAGTTGCCGTCCCGTTTCTGGTGGCGCTTTATCCTTGCCGCACTGGTCGGCACAATAGTCGGCATGGCTCCCATAATCATATGGAATATGCAGAATGACTGGGTCGGTTTCAAGCACGTTGCCAAGCTGTCGACGGGCGAAAAGAAACCTTTCGAACTGCGTATCGGACCATTCTTCGAGATGTTCGGTGCACAACTCGCCCTGCTCGGCCCATGGTGGTTTGTCTTTATTTTTCAGGGTGGCTGGCGCTCCATCAAAAAAGGATTTTTCGGTCCGGTGGGAGCGTTCGACGCTGCCTATCGGCACCATGTTCAGACCGCGCTCTTTTTCTGGCCGCTGTGGGGAGCCATCACCCTGTGGTCCATCAAAGCCAAGACCGAAGCCAACTGGACCGCCGTCTCATTCATGGGCGCATCCATCCTCGGCGGCATGGCCGTCAAATCGTGGTGGGAGAACCCGAATCGGCGTCTGCGCGGCAAGGCTCTTCTGGCCGGAAGCGCGACCATCCTCACCCTGCTCATGTTCGCCTCGCCTGTGGCACCCATTCCGGACGAGTACAACATCACGCACCGCCTCAAGGGGTGGCAGAGCCTCGGCGTGGAAGTGCAAGAACTGATGGACTCGGGATTCGATGACTCGGAAAAAGTTTTCGTTTTCAGTGACCAATATGATATCACTGCGGAACTCGCCTTTTACACTCCGGGTCAACCTCTGGTCTATTGTGCATGGCTCTTTGACCGCCGCATGAACCAATATGATATCTGGCCCGGCCCGGACGTGGACAAAGTCGGCTGGGATGCGGTTCTGGTGCGCGAACGTTATTACGGTCCTAATACATCGGAAGACATCACCAGCATGTTCGACTCCGTCGGGCCGCCAATTCATTTTGAATCCTCATTCAAAGGCTTTCCCGCCCGCCGCTTTACCCTGCAAGTCTGCAAAGGCTACAATGGCAAGTGGTCCAAGGAACACGCAGGACGTTATTAACCCCAAAGAATAAGTCTATTTTTTATAGATTTACCCCTTCGACCTCATTGAAAATCCAATATTCATAGATCGTCTATTCTTCTTTCATAATCACCCCAAATGGCTGTAACCATTGGGGCACACTACCCTCGTCGTTTCATTCAACATTCACCACCCGGTGGCAAGCTTCTTGCTGTTCTCATATCGGGTGGAGCCGGAATCCCACAACGGGAGGAGGCAACAATGATTATGACTATACTACGAGCAACATTAATACCATTGATCTTCTTCCTGCTACAGGGATGTGCGGCTGTGCCATTTGGCATCGGACTCATTCCCGGTGCGCCTTCCTACTTTTCATCGGTCATCGGCAACGGCCAGTCCGTTTATGAAACAGCTGTGGACGAACGGTCCACTGAGCAACAGATGCTTGATGCCATCATCGAAGGACACGCGCAGGCCGAATTTTACAAGCACAAGGGAATCGAACCCACGCAGATCACGGCATACTCCTATTTCAGCAAGCTCTATCTTGTGGGCGAATATGACTCACAGGAACAGTTGAGAAGTATTTACGAATGTGTGGACAGGGTAGAAGGCAAGCGCGCGGTCATCAGCCGCCTCTACCTCAGGGAAGAGATGCCGGACAACGATTTCATCGCGGAAAAGGCCATGGAAACCGAACTCAAGGCGCAGTTGCTTATGGACTATGAAGTGACCAGCTCACCCATTGATGTGGAAATTGTGCAGGGCGATATCATCCTGCTGGGCGTTATTTCTGACAAGACAGAACGCGACCGCATCCTGGCCCACGCCCTGAGCACCAACGACGTCAATCGCGTGGTGTCCTTCCTGTACCATTCGGAGAACGCCGGGCCTGAACCGCGCATTCTCACTGCAGAACTCATGCTGCCGCCCGCTGATATCACGCCCAAGCCGATTTCCCGCAAGCCGAAGAAGCGTAAGCCCGTTCAGCCGCAACAGACCAAGAAACCGAAGACGGTGGCAAAAATTTCACCGCCGGAGAACGTCAACGGACGAACTCTGGGACTATAACACCCCCCAGACTGCGGACAACTCCCGCAGCCTTTCCTCCAAACCGCTCGCCCATTCGCGAGCGGTTTATCATGTGGTGAACTGCAACACATCGAAGGCCCATGCATCAAAGGATGCACGGGCCTTGATTCCTCAGTCCCTGTAAGGACCTATCCAAGCACAAGCCTGAAATCTATAGAAATGAAATCGTAAACAACATGGTAACCCAGATGCTGGAAGAACCGCGATGAACCGTAGATCACTCCCCACTGGGTGCGGTCGAAATCGAGGTCTGCCAGAATGGCGATCTTGCCATCTTCGATATTCCGAATATGTGCCGGAAACGCGATTTCGCTCTCCATACCACGAAGGGCCAGATTGCCCTGCATCATGGCATTGGGGCGCGTCGCTTCCCCGTCCAAGACCAGCTTGATCTTCGTGGTCGTAAATGTCGCCTTGGGAAAAAGTGTGGTGAAAAAGAAGTCATCCGATTGCAAATGCGCTTCCAACGCCGGTTGCAATTCATCCCCTTCCAGATCCGTATTCTTGATACTCTTCATATCAATGACAAAGGTCGCACCCAGATCATCTGTCGCGTCCACCTCGCCACTGGAAAGCATCAGGGTACCGCTACGACCACCGTTGTTGTTGCGGCCTGTCCAGCGGATGACAGATTCTTCGGGAACCAGAGCGTAGACCTTGGGTTCAAGGGCCAACGCAGGGTGTGGCGGTTCCACGGAACCCACCGCGGCCCCTTCGAGGACATGCCGGGCAGCGCGCCATTCATCGAGACCGCCGGGAAAGACGGCGATATCAGTATATCCGGCCCGCGCCAGCTTATCAGCAGCGGCCATACAATCCTGCGACTTCAGCCCCGCGCCATAGACAACCACGGGCGTCCCCTTGTCCGGGGCAAAGGCTACCACTCCATCCAGAAAGACCATCTCATAGACACATGCGTTCTGCGCACCGGGAATATGTCGTTCCGCGTAGTGTTCCGGTGTCAAAGTATCCACCAAGACCCCATCGCCCTTCTCAAGAAATGCGACAACTTCCTGTATCGTCAAACGTTCTACAAACTGTGTATCCACGATGCCCCCTTAACGGGAATAGTAATTCCTTTGATGTGAGCATAGCACGAATGCGGCGGGAAGCAACGGACAAAGAGCACGACAGCAAGCCCCCTCACGTACTTTCATACGTGAGGGGGCTTGCTCTGTGTCCACAATGACAAATTGGCTCTTTCAAAGAGAATATCGGCCCTTTTAAACCGCCACTACAGAAGACAGCGCACGCCGCCCATGCACCAAATGCAGTGGCCGCAGGGAATATTCAGCCCGTAACAATCCTGTATGAAATCGTAGCCTTGCCCAGTAACGTCGGAACACGGAACTACGGAACAATTCGAACAGTAGGGGTAATCGTATTCCAGCACTTCGCCACGGAAGGCACAATAGTCTTGAGAGGCCCAGATAGTGAGAATGGAGTCGTCCATCACGTTACCATAGGTACGCGGAACGATCTTCTTGGTGTCACCGTCCATGTGGCAGGAGTATTCGTGCCAGAGAAAGTAGCAGGGACGCACGTCGCCGCTGGCCGTGATGTGGGCCACACCCTGTTCGACAAAATCACATTTCCGGTCATGCACCGCCGTAACAGGCGGCAAGGTCAGGTCCAGACCGCGCTTGTCCGCCAACGTACGGGCCTCGGCCAGAATGTCGGACAACCACGCCTGTTCGGCAACTTTCTCCGGCGTGGACCACGCCATAAGATTCGCAAAATGTATGGGGATACCACGGCGCAGGGCGTCCTTGTGATGATCCATGACAAAACGCGCCAACTCGGCTTCGCCACTGGTCTTGTAGAACTTCCACAGAATGTCGAAGTACTGCGAAAAATCAATGCCACGTTCATCCGCCTCGGCCTGCCACCGGGCAAACTCCTCCATGGACTGGTCGGTGTTGGGGTTGAACAGTTCCTGATCCGCCATGTCCTCGCCATACGGCAACATGTGCGACACCAGTGCGAATTCCGCCCCCTGATCCACCGCCCAATCCAAAGAGCGCGACAACGATTCCGCCGTGTCGCGCATGATCACAAATTCCACGCCGATGGAGAGTTTGCGCCCGACGGTTTTGGCTGCATTGCGCAGAAAAGTGAAGGCGTGAATAGTTTGGGTCACGTCCTCGCCGCCATGAAAGACACCCTCTTCGCCCACGGTATCCACGGACAAACAGACGGTATCCAGCCCGGCCTGAACAAGGCCCTCGGCCAGTTCGGGCGTGAGCAACATGCCGTTGGTCTGGAAACTGATCTTCGCCTCGGGCGGCATGGTTTTGCGGGCCAGCTTGATCATATCAAGCAGCCCGGGCGTCAGCAACGGTTCGCCGATGCCGTTGAGGATAAGGCCATCCAGATGCGGAAAGGCCGGGGCCAGTGCACGGAACACATCCATGGACATGTCTGCTTCCGGGATGCACGAGCCTTCGGCCTGCTTCACACACATGGCGCACTTGAGATTGCAACGCGTCGTCGTCTCTACATAGAGCTTGGACGGATATTTTCTGGAGTCGGTCATATTTTCTTCTTAATCGTGTGCGGGGCGGCTCACACCATAGTTCAGGCTTAAATACCGCATTATAGATTTTTCATCGTCCATGTAGGTTCTACCATTGGCTTCCTTCACAGGCAGGCCATGGCTTGTTGCCTTTGCCGGATCGGCAAGCACCAGCGACGGACATCCTTGGCTCTCTTCGCCAAGCACTGCAACAATAGCCTGACGCGGGCGGGAAAATTCGAGTTTTTGAACGTCAATGTCGTCGCGCAACTTCGGGAAATAGCTGAACAGCCCTTCCAGGGCTATGCATTCCGGTCAGAAAAACGGGCCTTCCAGCCCATTCATGAAATTACCGTGCAAGGAAAACAGAATATCTTTGGTCATGAGTCTCTCCATTTGGGTTCATGGGGTCAACGAGCGGCAGAATACGAAGAGAGGTGAAGAGTGCAAGTCCGCCCTCAACCACGCGCATCATGCACGTATCGCGCCCAATGGTCATTGACCTTAATCAAAAAAAGTGGACGGAGAGCCTCGGACTGCACATGTATTTTTAAGCTTTGAACATTCCTCTTATAATTAATGATTTTATGATGACTTTCTAGTATGGGATAAATACTAACTTTGAGAGAACCATGACGCACGATACTGATAAAACCAAAGCAGAACTCATTGCAGAGCTAGAAACTCTGCGTGCACTCCATGATGAAGACGATGCGCACACCCCGTCGGTATGTGCTGAGGGCGACAAGTTCCGCCAGATGGTCGATGGTTTGCCCCAGATCGTCTATGAAATCGATCTTGAAGGGAAACTGACCTACGCCAACGCTCTTGCTTTCGAATCATTCGGGTACACTTGGGATGACATAAACAGTGGTCTCAATATCCAACAAATCATCCACCCCGATGACCTTGAGCTTGCCATGCAGAACATTGGCAAGAGCCTTGCGGGCGAAGGCCCCATCGCGGAAAAATACACTGGCGTGCGCAAAGACGGCTCACTGCTTCCCATTCAGATATATTCCCAAGGTGTTTTCGAAGACGGTCAGCCACGCGGTGTACGCGGTATTGTCATTGATATTTCAGACATCAAGCAGGCCGAACAAGCACTCAAGAAAAGTGAAAGCTATTATCGCACCCTGTTTGAAACCACAGGGACAGCCATGGCCATCTTTGGTGACGATGGCGTCATTACGAGCTGCAATTCACAGTTCGCTCTTCTTTCCGGTTATTCACGCGAAGAAATCGAAAACGCCATGACATGGATGCATTTCACCGTTGCAGAAGACGTTGAACGAATCGAACAGCATCATAAAATCCATGATCTGGAAGATGCCAGCATCTCACGCCTCTACGACGCGACATTTATACCCCGAGAAGAGGCACATAAACACATCCAGATCTCGGTCAAGCTCATCCCCGGGACCGACAAAAGGGTCTGCTCGCTCATCGATATTTCAGACATTCGAGAAGCCGAAAAAGCGCTCAGGAAAAGCGAAAATTATTACCGTACCCTCTTTGAAAACACCGGCACGGCCATGTGTATTTTTGGTAACGACTCAATCATCCGTAGCTGTAATTCACAGTTTGATATCCTTTCAGGCTATCCCCATGAAAAGATTGTAGGTTTGATGAAATGGTCCGACATGGTCGACCCTGAGGATCTGAAACGTATTACCGCATACCACACCAAAAGACTCAGCGAAGGGCACGACGCGCCCAACAGCTATGAATTTACCTTCCTGGCCCGTGACGAAGTGCGCAAACGGGTCCATGTTTTCATCCAGATTATCCCGGAAACCGAAGAGCGAGTCTGCTCCCTCATCGATGTCACGGACCGACAACAGGCCGAGGAGAAACTGCGCGCCAGCGAAGAGCGCTATGGGCTGGTCGTTCGCGGTGCCAATGACGGCATCTGGGATTGGAATTTACAAACCGACGAAGTTTACTACTCACCCCGGTACAAGGCCATTCTGGGTTAT
>JAFLJT010000252.1 GCA_022712855.1 Pseudodesulfovibrio sp.
CAATCCGGCCATCGTGCAGGCGCGTGTCAGGACGCACCTGGCCCTGCACAATCAGAGTATTGCCCTGGAACATCAGGTGGCTGAGCGCACCAAGGACCTGTATGCAACTCGCCTGGAGATTGTCCGCCGCCTTGGAATAGCGGCAGAATACAAGGATAACGAGACAGGTCTTCACATCATTCGCATGAGTAAATACTGCCGTACGCTCGCTCTCGGTGCTGGCTTATGCGACAGTGAAGCGGACCTCCTCCTCAACGCTGCTCCCATGCACGATGTCGGCAAGATCGGCATTCCTGACCATATCCTCAGCAAGCCGGAAAAACTGGATCCTGATGAGTGGGAGATCATGATGACTCACACTATCATGGGGGGAAAGATCATTGGAGATCATGAAAATGACCTCATGCTCATGGCTAAGAGTGTCGCTCTGACCCATCATGAGAAATGGAACGGAAAAGGATACCCCCACCGACTCTCTGGCGAAAATATACCCATCGAAGGGCGTATCGCTGCCATTGCCGATGTGTTCGATGCTTTGACGTCAAAACGCCCATACAAAGAGGCATGGCCGGTGGAAAAGGCATTCGCGTTGCTCTTGAAGGAGCGGGGCGAACACTTCGATCCAAAGCTGGTCGAGATTTTCTTCACGAACGTAGAAGAAATCATGTCCATCAAGGAACAGCATGGTGAATAGAGAGAGTGTTTTTTGGAATACATAGGGTGAGATTATAATACTCAATTCAATATGAAGACGTAGATATAGGCTGTGTGTAAAGCAGATTCAGATGGTTAACCCCGTAATATGGGAGCTTCAGATGATCAATTTATCACTTAACAATAAGATGAAAATCAGTTTAGCGGTGTGCATCGGAGTCATCATAGTCTCCTTGCCGCTCATGGCCAGGTCATTGAACAACGTCAACCGTGATTGGAATGCCTACACCTCCAACGCCGTGATTCGGCAGAAACTGCTCATGCAGATCAAGGAACAGTTCGGGTACGGCGGGATTATACACAATTTCAAAAATTACGTTCTGCGCGGACAGCCCAAATATGCGAATCGCATCAAGCAAAACCAGACGCAGATTCTCAGCTACTTGGATGAGTACAGGGAGCTGGGCCTCACGTCTGCGGAAGATCAGGCCTTGGATAAAATCAAGGGCGTTATGCAGAACTATTTTTCAAACGTGGGCCTTGTAGAGAAAATGTGGGCGGAGGGTAAGACTCCCAAGGAAGTGGACGGGGTGGTCAAGATCAGTGATAAACCCGCATTTGAGGGGTTCGCTGTCCTTAATGACCACTTCAACGAGATGGAGGCCGGGCTGATTCAAGGAGTGGAGAGCTGTATTGCCCAAGTGACATGGGTTAGTGGCATTTCCATGTTACTACTTATTGGCCTCGTTTTAGCTGCCAACTACCTGCTTAGGAGTGTAGTTAGAGATACCGGTCGGATTTCAAGTTGGGCTTCGCAGGTCGACAGGGATATTTATTACTCAGGAGAACTCGGATTTGAACGCTCGGATGAGTTGGGACATCTGGCCGATTCCGTACGCGCCATGACTGCCAAACTGACGAACGTGATTCGCGAAATTGTAACGGTGTCCGAAAAGGTAAGTTCATGTAGCGACACCTTGTCCGCATCAACTGGCGAAATATCGCGGGGAGCATCTCAGCAGGCTGCCAGTGTGGAAGAAATATCCTCCTCCATGGAACAGATGGCAAGCAACATTAACCAGAATGCAAGTAACGCACAGAGCACGGACGCCATTGCCCGGGATTCCGGTGGAAGAGCGAGCGAATGCGGTAAAGCCGTGACACATACCGTTGAAGCCATGAAGGAAATCGCTGAGAAGATATCTATCGTTGAGGATATAGCCAGGCAGACAAATCTATTAGCCCTCAATGCGGCCATCGAAGCTGCAAGGGCAGGGGAACTCGGCAAGGGCTTCGCTGTGGTCGCCGCCGAGGTTCGTAGTCTGGCAGAGCGCAGCGGTGCTGCCGCAACGGAGATCAGAGAGCTGTCAATAAGTAGTGTGGATGTGGCCGAGAAGGCTGGTGGCATGTTGTCTGATCTGGTTCCGGATATCGAGAAGACCGCTGAGTTGGTCCAGGAGATCTCCGTGGCCAGCAATGAACAAAATGCCGGTGCCTCACAAGTCAATACGGCTATCCAGACGCTGGATGAAGTCATTCAAGTCAACGCTACGGTTTCGGAACAAACTGCGGGGACTGCACAGGAGCTTGCTTCACAGGCGGAATATCTTACAGGTATTCTGGAACGATTTGGAGGCGATGGCAACAGGTCGCGGCCGACGGTGGTGACGGCAGTGCGTCAGCCTGCGGAGGCCTTGCCTGAGGGGACTGCAACAAGTGGAGTAGAGCTGGAGATGTAGGATGTGATTTGGAGTTGGCAGTGAGTGATAAGATTAATGGTATAATCAGCAGCGCGAGCAGTCTTCATTGGGAAAAGAATGAAAAGAGCTAGAAAATTGAAGATTCTGATTGTTGACGATGAGTCCAACAATATCAGCATTATGGTAGAAGTTCTTATGGGACGGTACGAGATCATTGCTGCCCTGAGTGGTGAGATAGCTTTGGAACTCGCCCTGCAGGAACCTCAGCCTGACTTGATCCTGCTCGATGTCATGATGCCGAAAATGGATGGTTTCCAAGTTTGCAAAACTCTTAAGGCTGATAAAAAGACTGCTTCAATTCCGGTCATTTTTGTGACCGCCATGGATGAAGTAGAGGATGAAGAAAAGGGGTTTGCCTTGGGGGCGGTGGACTATATTACCAAGCCGGTGTCTCCACCAATTGTGAAGGCCAGAATTGCGACACATTTAGCGATGTCTCAGCAACAGCGGAGTTGTGAAGAACGCGTCGAACGTCAGATGAAAGAACTCGTCGACGGGCAGAAAGAGGCTGTGTACATGCTTGCCAAGGCGGGACATTTTAATGACATCGGTACAGGCGTCCATGCCTGGCGTATGGCTGAATACTCTAAAGCTTTAGCGAAAGCTGCAGGATGGCCTCTGCTCGGACAAAACTTGATTCTTCTGGCCGCTTCATTGCACGACACCGGCAAGATCGGAGTTCCCGTAAGAATGCAGATGAAGGTCAAAGCGAATAATGAGGACGAAGTGCATCTTATGCGTAAACACACTGTTTATGGGTACAATGTCCTGTCGACAGCAACAACGCCTCTTTTTAAAATGGCAAGCGAGATCGCCCTTTGGCATCATGAAAAATGGTCTGGAGGAGGTTACCCCAATGACCTGAAAGGTGAGAAGATTCCTGAGGCCGCGCGTATTGTCACCATCGCGGATGTTTTCGATGTACTCACAGTACGGCGAGGCGCCAAAGTTTGGTCTGTCGAACGTGCTATGGAATTTGTCAAAAACAACAATGGGCATTTTGAGCCCCGCCTTGTGGATCATTTTTTGTCAATCGAGCCAGAGATAATGCAGATCAAGGAGAAGTGGGCTCATAGGGAAAAGGATGTTTTCCTAGACTAAGAACAGGTGGTGGACAATGACATCTGTAAAAGAAAAAGACCTCAAGCTGTGTGCTTGAGGTCTTTGTCTTTTACTGGTCGGGGCGAAGAGATTCGAACTCCCGGCATCCTGCTCCCAAAGCAGGCGCGCTACCAGACTGCGCCACGCCCCGTCAGATTTCTCAGGATTCCCTCTGGCTGCGTTGCTGCGAAGATTTAAGACTCTTGCGTATCGG